>JAUQXC010000762.1 GCA_030834825.1 Thermoflexales bacterium | reverse complement strand
ACGCTTGCGACACATCTTCATATAGACCCACACCGACACCCGCCAGCAGTGCTGCGCCGAAGGCGGCCGCTTCCGGCGTTTGTGTCGTGCGGACCTCCAGCCCGAACACATCAGCTTGCAATTGCAGCCACAAGGGGTGCTTCGTTCCGCCGCCCGAGGCAATGACCTGATCGAAGTTCGCGCCGAGATCGCGCATCAATTCCAGCCCGTCAAACAACGAAAACACCACGCCCTCCATCACCGCGCGGGCCATGTGCCGCCATGAATGGCGCAGCGTCAGACCCACAAACGCGCCCCGTAAGTTAGGATCCATATGTGGCGTGCGCTCGCCAGCCAGATAAGGCCGAAACAACAGGCCCTCCGCGCCTGGCGCGATAGTCAGCGCGGCGTTAGCCAATTCTGAATACGAGTAGCCTCCGCCCAACACCTCATCCCGCAGCCAACGTAGCGCCGCACCCGCCGTCAACGTGGCGGCCTGCCAGTGCCACATCTCAGGAACGGCATGGCAGAACGTATGAATGCGTAACTGCGGATCGGAACGATAGCGCTCAATCGGTGTGAAGAGTTGTCCGCCTGTGCCGATGGTACTCGACAACGAACCCGATCGGATGATGCCGTTGCCGATGGCCTGTGCTTCCTGGTCGCCCGCACCGCAGATCACCGGCAGACCTGCCGGGAGGCCCAGCGCCTTGGCCATCTCAGGCAGCAGCTGACCGACCTTCTCTACGGAAGAGCGCAGGGGTGGCAACCGTTCGATCGGGATATCCACCGCGCGCAGAAGCTCAGCACACCACGCGCGCTGTTGCACATCGAGCAACGCCGTCGACGAAGCATCACTGGTGTCGGTGGCTAACTCGCCCGTCAGTCGCAGCCTCACGTAGTCTTTCGCCAACAGGACCTGCGCCAAGCGCTGCCAGCTGGGCGGCTCTTCTTCTTTCACCCACAACAACGAAGAGAGCATGAAGCCCGGCATCACCGGATTGCCGATCCATTCGGCGAGTTGCGATCGACCGATCGTGCGGTTGAGGGACTCTACCTGCTTAAGACTGCGCGTATCGAGCCACAAGATCGCCGGACGAATCACGCGTTGATCACGATCGAGCAAAACCGCACTGTGCATCTGGCCGGAGAGGCCCAGACCCGCGATCGAGTCGCGATCCACGCCAGCGATCTCGATCGCTTCACGCACCGCGGCGATCGCGGCGTGCAACCAGACATCCGGATCCTGCTCGGCCCAGCCGGGTCGCGGCAAATCCGGCGTATATTCTCGGAAAGCGGAGGCGCGCAGTTGACCGTCTTCAGCGATCAATACACACTTCAGGCCAGACGTACCGATGTCGATTCCAAGAAGATGTTGCGCCTTCATCGCAATTTCCTCAAGCCTCAGGCGAATAAGGTTCTTCGCGCAGCAGATGACTGACCAGCAATTTCAGAAACAACAACGGAATGAACCACTCCAGACCGGGTGTCGGCGAGAAGACACACAGCCCCATGACAATGGCGACTCCCGTCAAGCCCAGCGCCAGTGGACGCTGCAAATACAACGGTGTGCGCAAGAGGCTGAACGCCGCCAGCAATAGATAGATCGAAAATACCGCTGCGTAGAACCAATCGCCCGATCGGAATAACCCCGCCACGACGATGAGATGCACAACGTGCAGCGCTACAAATTGCAGCTGCGGCCGTGTGCCCCGCCCAGCCCGATGATACCAACGCTTGGCCGACGTAGTGGCATTCGTGACAACGCCGCCTGCGATATCGCAGGCGAGCAGCACCGCCACACCAAGCTGAATGATCGACCACTGTGAAAACGAGGTCAGGGCAGATACTAACATCGCAGCGCCACCTAGCAAGGCAAAGCCTAGCTCCAGTGCCAGCTCGGCCTGCGTCGCACCCGGCCCCATAAAGCGATCGAATTCGCCGCGCCAACCCGGACGCGGGTCAGGATAGTCCCAAGACATGGTTGCCTCCCACTCAAGCAAATTCGTTAACTCAATCTGGCAGCTGCTCGATCGGGGCTTTGAATACCCCAGCTGCGTTGATCGGCTCCCCGGCAGAACGGATCGCCTTGTTCCCGATCGTCACCAATCCCGTCACGATCAACAGCGCACCGGCAACCACGAACAGCGCCGTCAAGCCCACGTCGAGCATAATGCCCGCCAGACCTTGCGAAAATGGATCGAAGACGACCATGGCAAACATCAACACGCTCATCAGGCGGCCCTGCATCTGCGCCGCCGCGCGGCTTTGCAGCCAGGCCACGGCAATGACACTCGTGAAGCCGATACCCGCGCCCATGACCGCCATGATGACTAACGTCACCGGTAACGATTCGGCCAACCCCAGCAACATGGCGCTCACCCCCAACAGCAACGCCAACCCGGTCAAGATGCGACCCGGTCGTCGTAGGCCGTTGCACGCACCTGCGCCCAACGTGCCCAGCAGTGAGCCGAGACCCATTGCCGCCATCAACAAGCCATAGTCGCCGGCTCCACCCAGGCGGGTCTCAGTCAGCGCCGCGGTGCCTACCGTCAACGGTCCCACCAAAGCAAAGTTCAACATGCCAATGATGATCAGACTCGCGCGGATGGCCGGATCGCGCCACGCATAGCGCAGTCCTGCCAGGATCGATCCCAACATGTGATCAGTGCTTGCCTGAGACTTCACCTCAGCTGTCAACGCTGGGGCACGCATCAGCCCCAAGAAGATCGCGCCTGTCGCAAAGAACGCCGTGTTGATAGCGAAAGCCAGCGGCAAACCCGCCAACCCGATCAACACGCCGGCCAGGGTCGGTCCGGCAATTTGCGTGATCTGATCGCCCGTTTGAATCAAGGCGTTGGCCGCAGGCAATTGTGCCTGGTCGATCATCTTGGGCACGCTGGCCGTCGCCGCCGGATAGAAGAACGCATCGCACAGGCCAATCAACGCGGCGATCACATACAATGCGCCGATGCCCAACGCCTCACGCGATAACAACAGCGTCAATGTGCCGACGACGATCGTCACGGCGCTGGAGAAGACGCGCAGCACCGGGCGCGGCGAAAACCGATCGACCACCGCGCCGCCGATCAGCATGAAGACCATGCGCGGGATCGCAGCCACCACCAGCACCGATCCTAGCAATGCGCCACTGTCAGTCAGATCCAACAGCAGCCAGGTCAATGCCACAAAATAGAATTGATTGCCCAGCATGAAGGCGCTGTAACCCAGCCACAAGGCGCGGAAATCACGCCTTGTTAAGGGCTGCCACAACGACGGGGGAATCTGATTCATGCGTGATCTCGACTAAAGGTTGAGCGCATACACATAGCCTTCGGTTTCTTCTTTGCGGAAATAGGTATCCAGATCATCGATGAAAGTAGCGCGCCGCGTGAAACCGTAGCGCTCATAGAAACGCCAATTGCTCAGCGGTTCGGTGTAGAGGGTGATCGTCCGCGCTTGCCGTTCACGCACCGCACTCACGAAGCGATCCATCAACGCGCGCCCAATCCCTAGCCCGCGTTGTTTGGCTTCCACTACAAACAGCACCACTTCTGCCTCGGAACCGGTAGTGCACTGGCGAACTTTCAGTTCCGTCGCGAAAAACTTCCGGGCAAAGACCAGTGGCCGCCGCAAACGCGGTCTGCCAAGTAAAAGCTTGGAGCCACTTTTCAAGTATGACCATCCCGCGCTGAGCCGCTTCATTCCTCCGGCATCGCCGTTGATCCGGCCCAGCAGAAAACCAGCCACTTCATTATCCAGGCAAGCCATCTCCAAATGAGTAGAGGCGGCCCGGCTGAGATCGACGTAGATCCGCATGAATGGCACCACGTCCTCTTTCGCTACCACTGATCGAACAATAGGCCAGGCGTCGGCAGAAAGTTGTGCACAGCGTCCGGTATCACCGCTGTTGAAAGGCCTGAAAGTTACTTTAGTCACGGCTCACCTTCGCTTTAGAATGGTACTCGGCGGAGTGGTACCTGCTTAGTGGGAAACCGCTTTAGAGAACAAGTTCATCACGACCACGCCAGCTACAATCAACGCCATCCCAACTAGAGCGGGCAAATCCAGCCGCTGGCCAAAGACAATCCAAGCCACCAGCGTGATCAGAATCACACCCAACCCAGACCACAGGGCGTATGCCGCACCCACAGGAATAGTCTGCAAAGCTAACGAGAGGAAGTAGAAGGCTACGCCGTAGCTGCCCACCACTACCAGGGAAGGCCATAACTTACTGAATCCTTCGCTCGCCTTCAAGGCTGAAGTGCCAATGACTTCAGCCACGATTGCAATTAAAAGATATAACCAGCTGGACATGTGTTTTCCTTTATTCTGAATGATAGGTTTTGCCGAGTACGGTGTTCCTCTCGGCACTCAGAAATCCCTTAAGAATACGGCCGTAACGCCGCATGACCAGCCAATCGGCGAGCTGCGGCCACACGGCGTTCAGATGAGCAAACAGGCGCGTGCTGAAACCACCCATCAGATGCACGGGCTGCCGTCGCTGGATGGTCTCAAACAGCTCGCGCACCACTTGGTCGATCGGATCAATCCTGATACTCAACTCGCGCCAGAGAGGATGAAACTCGCGTTCGGTCTCCGTGTCCGTGGGGCCGGGTGCGAAATATGATACCAGCACGCGGCGGCGGCTCAACGCCAATTCGCGATTGATCCCTTCGATGAACGTGAACAACCCGGCGCGCGTCGCCACATCCACCGTGTGATACGGGAAGGCTAATCGTCCGTCGGCAAAGGCCCCCACGTGAACGATCTGACCGTCTTCGTGCAGCACAGGCAGCAGCGCCTGTGTCAACATGATCGCGCCGCGCAAATTCACATCCAGCAAGCGTTGAATGTCTGTCACCGAGTGCGCGTCTAATGATCGGCGTACATCCACACCCGCTGCGTTCACCACCACATGTAGTCGCCCAGAAACCGTCGCCAGCGTTGCACGGAAATCAGCTAGCCCATCGAGGCTCGCCAGATCAAGTGGGTAAGCCACCGCGCCATCGCCGAATTCAGCCGCGATACGCTGGAGCGCAACTTTATCGCGGCCCACCAACAGCAAGCGCCCGCCTTCCGCCGCAAACGCACGGGCAAAGGCCGATCCTAAACCGCCCGTGGCGCCGACGATCATCACGTTTTTATCTCGAAACTGTTGCGTCATTTAGCCTCCAGCCCCGCAAAGATAAGATCGAGTGCGCCCAACAGCATCACCTCGGCGTCAACGCCCACCGGATCGAGCATGGTCATTTCCAACATACCTTCATAGAGCGCGGCAAACATCGTGGCGATTAGGTTGACATCCACCTTGCGGTATTCGCCACGCTTAACGCCCTGCTGCACAAATTCGGCCAGCACATCGCGATAGGTGGTAAAGAACGCTCGGATATGCCTGCGCACCTTGGTGTCGCGCAGTGCCAGACCGTAGAGCTCATAGCACAACGACGTCGTTTCGATCGCGGCAGTGATGGTGGCCTGCACATACTGGGTCAACCTTTCATGCACTGTGCCGGGCGCATCCAGTAAATCGCGCAGGGTTTTCACATCGGCATCGATGATGGCCTGCATAATGCCGACGATCACTTCATCCTTGCTCTTGAAATACCAGTACACACCGCCGATGCTCAGACCTGCCTCGTGCGCGATGTCCTCCATGCGCGCGGCATCGAAGCCTTTGCGCGCAAAGACCTGGATGGCGGCCTCCACGATTTGCAATTTGCGTTCAACGCTCACATCCGGTCGAGGCATGATCCGCTCCTTAAGCGATGTGCTTGATCATCGTCGTTGACGCACTAAAGCCCATCACCCGCTGGGCCTGCGGATGGCGCTGGGTCTTTGTCGCGGCAAAGCCCAGCCGCTCGTACAACTGCCGCGCGCGCGGATTGGTGTCCACGACATCGAGCCGCACCGTCTGATAGCCGTGCTCCTGTGCAAACTCGATCACGCCGTGCAACAATTTCGTGCCGACACCCTGCCCGCGCGCCTTCGCGTCCACGGCGATACCGTTCATCACCAATTCCCCGGGGCGCGCCGCGCGATGGAACCCGATCAACAGCACGTAACGCCACACCGCCGTGAACCAGCCGAAGACGCGCACATAGGTCGTGAAGTGCAAGTCCACGAACGGCCGGCCATGCTGAATTCCAGCTAAACCCACCAGCCGATCTTCCTGCACGGCGATCAAAACTTGATCGGCGGCCAAGTCGCTTTGCAGCACAGCGCTGGTGTGCGCGCGGGAGCCGAACAGGAAGTTCGCCTTCCGGCGAAACGCCTCGGCATAGAGCTGCACGGCGTCGGCCCGCAGCCGATCGGGCAACCCTACCTGAATGATTACCTCGCTCATCGCTCCAGACCTCCATTACCGAATATTCGTTCGGTTATCAAGCCAAAGTGAAAGGGCGCCTGGCCCTCGCCCTTCTCATTACCGAATCCTTATTCGGTTATATTATACCCGGTGGGCACCCTTGTCAACCCGGAAAATTCTGCTGGTACCACGCGACCGTGGTCTTGATCGCCTCGCGCACGGGTGTGCCCTGCATACCGAACGTCTGCGTAAACTTGCGGCTCTCCACGACAAACGGCTTTTCGAATTCGTACAGCATCTCAACGAGTTCACGCGCTGGTGGAATGAACAAGCCGCCCAGGCGCAGCATCGCTTTGCTCATGGCGCTCAGCTTGGGCGGACGTTGAAGTTCGTTGAAAATCAGAGTGATGAACTGCCGCGTGGTCAAGGTCTCAGCATTCGGCACGTGCCACACCTGCCCTAAGGCCTCCTCACGTTCACCCAGAATCGCCAACACCTTGCCGAAATCGTCGATGTACGTATACGTGTGCGGCGCATCCAGATCGCCGACGACGCTGGCCGCCTTGCCCTGCACCGCAAAGCCAAACATCCGATCGCCTGCGGCTGAACCCAAAGCCGCCGGCCCATAGAAGTCCGAAGCGCGCGCTACTGCTGCGCGCACTTTGCCCGAGTGCTGCGCGGCCATCACGGCCTCAGCCATTTGCGCCCGCACCCGGCCCTTCTTCGTATGGGCGCGGTAAGGCAGGTCTTCATGCAAGGGCTGGCCGTTCGTATCGCCATACATGTACAAGTTATCCGCCACGATATACTTCGCACCGACACTGGCCGCGGCCTCCAAGGTATTCGCCTGTAATTGGGGAAAGAGTTCCGGCCATTTATCGTACGGCGGATTCGTGCATTGATAGACCACCGTTGCGCCGCGCACCAAGTCCCGCGCAGCCTGCGCCTCGGAGAGATCGCCCGCGACGATCGTCACACTATCTGGTATACCCGCCGGTTTTTTGCCGCTGCGATTGATCATCTTCACCGTTTTGCCGCATCGCACCAATTCACGCGCCAGAGCCTGGCCCACCGGCCCGGTCCCGAAAATCGCGTGCAATTCTGAGTTCGCCATGGTCTTGTCTCCTGTTTCAGGGAAACCGGGGTTCTGGCCCCTACAGGGCAGGCAGAAACCCGATTTCTTTGGTTATACACTCTCACCTAACGTCAGAGTCAAGAGGCAAAACAAACCGCCCGGATCAGATCCAGAGCGGTCAAGGCGTGATCGGGCTGGCCCTCCGGTTACGGGCTTCAGCCAGATCAGCGGAATCTCGCGTGTGGTACGCAGGGAACAAGCGGCTTGTATACGATACGAGAATTATCGCATGAGGCCGTGAGCAAAGCGTAAGCCGACCTGTGAAAAGGATACCGGACCAAAGAGAGCGCGGAAGCTGAGCGCCCGATCGGTTTCCGATCAGGTTCTGGCCGTCTCTGCGAGAGGAGTAGCAATCTGCGCGGGAAAATAAAGGCCCGCTGAAAATCAACGGGCTTCAGGCAATGTAATACAGAATCTGGCGCCGGGCGAAGTGTTGGCGGCGCTCACTCGACCGCCGTGCGCCTCGATGATGGCCTTGACGATCGCCAGGCCCAAGCCGTTACCGGGATAACCGGCGACATTGCGCCCACGATGGAAGCGACTAAACAGATGTGGTAGATCTTCTTCGGGAATGCCGATGCCCGTATCCTGGATGCACAACTCACTCGTTCCCGCATCCTGTCGCAACCCGATCGTGATGGCGCCGCCCTCCGGGGTGAACTTGATCGCGTTGTCGATGAGATTGCCGATCGCGCGGTGCAGCTGCCCCGCATCACCCTGAATTTTGATCGGCTCCGGCGGTAAATCGAGCTGCAAAGCAAGTCCAGCTTGATCAGCCTGCGAGGCGTAAGGCTCGCTCAGGTCGTAAAGCAAATCGTTGAGATTCACCAACTCATGTAATGTCCGTGCGCCATGCGCTTCGACCCGTGACAGATCGAGCAGATTATCGGCCAGCTCGCGCAAGCGTATCGTTTGCTGCTGAGCCTGCGCGATTAACGCGGTACGTCGGGTTTCATCTTGTTCACTGACGCTCAGTTCCAGATCGGCTTGCAAGGCCGTCAGCGGCGAATGCAATTCGTGCGCTGCATCCGAGACAAAACGCCGCAATGTCGTGATCGTCGCCTCAACCTGATCAGCCATCTCGTTGAATGATTGCGCCAGCGTGCCCAGCTCGTCACGGCGCTTCACGACGGCCCGGTTCGAGAGATCACCCTCGGCCATGTGCTGGGTCACCGCCGTCAATTGCAGCACCGGCTGCGTGATACGGAGGCTGATCCACCACCCGATCACGGCCGCGATGATAACGGCGATGCTGCCCGCCATGAGCCAGCCGCGCGCCACATTCTCGACGATCTCAACCCCATAGGCAGGGCCGCGTGACAATTCCAGATAACCCACCACTTGTCCAGTCTTCCGATCAGTCAATGTTTGAACGATGATTTGATCGGAGCGGCGCTGAGGCAGAGCTTGTTTCTCATCAAGTCGGAAACCTAAAGAACTGCCCGCCACGACAAAGGTGCTTCCCGGTAGAGCCGCCGTGGAGCTCACAAACACCCTATCGGTTCGTTGCGCTGGCACAGACTCACGCGCTGTCCCGGACATTTCAAATGGCAGCTCGTCTCTATTTGAAGCGATCATACTGGCGTCCTCGCCTCCCCCGCCGACGAAGATCATGGTACGCAAGAAAGGTTCCCCGCTCTTGTCCGGCAACGGCACCGACGCAATCAACACGTCGACCGTATCCGAAATATCCGAAGTCGCGAGGGGTATCCGGTTGACGTCCAACACGCGTAGCTGCGCTTGAGAAAGAAAGGCGAGGTTCGCTAATTGTGACTTGATTACCTCGGTCGGCGCCTCCACCACCAGTGTCTCAGCCATCAGCTTGCCCATGGCACGCGCATTGCTCGCCAGGTAGTCCAATTCCTGCCGGGCGTAATAATTTCGCACGGTCGAGAGCAACACAATCCCCAAGGCCACAGTAGCGATCAAGGCAATCGCAGCATAGCTTAACGGCAAACGCCAACGGATTGATCGGAACATGGTACTCACTCCTGCCGGTTCGCAAGTTGACAGCTTGCCGCTTGAGCGGGCTAGCAGGTCACTTGCCCGCTAGTACGTTAAAGCGGATTAGCCGCTCTGTCAAGGCCGACCCGGGCATCACGAACCACACACGCACGCCGCCTGGTGCGCGTTTATGGCGTTTTGAACATCATCGGCTGTGAGTAAAACAGCACCTTGGCAATGACGCGATCACCGCGCCGCTCGCCCCAGGCCGACACAAAACTATTGCTGCCAATCTCGTCCAGCGAACCCGGCGCGACCTGCTGCTGCACTTTGCCGTCGCTGGGTGGCGCGCCGCCCAAGTCATGTTCCGTTACATCCTTATAAATCGCCGTGTCGCTGGTGACCACGACTTCAACTTTGGCGCCATTGCCCTCGGTCTGCGTGTCCACATTACCCTTCTCGTCCACTTGCACCATGAACTTGTTGCCGATGGTCACGTAGATGCTGTTATCTTTGCGTTCGGCAAACAGCCCGGTCGCCTCCGGCTGTGTGGCCGGCAATTCCTTAGCCGGCACCAGTTCCATGGAAACAGACTGTCCGCTGGCGCCGCCACCCTTTCCACTCATCCTGATCAGATTGCCCGGCCCGCCTGTCGGTGCAGCTTGATTCAACAAGCGCCCTCCCACGAAGGCCGCTCCTCCCAACAGTACAATCAGGGCGACCACCCCCACGATCAACTTGGTACGCCGGGGTTTCGGCGCGACCGGATTGGCCGGTAATTCATCAGGAACTGATACTACCTCTTGAGTTTCCATCATTCGTCCTTTCTTTAAGTGATTGGGGGATTGCTCAGGGCGCTGGCACGTTGATCCCGAACGCCTGCGAATACATCAGCACCTTCGCGATCACACGATCGCCGCGCCGCTCCCCCCAGGCCATCACAAAGCTATTCTGACCAATCTCATCGAGCGAGCCTGGCGCAACCTTCTGTTGGATTTTGCCGTCAGCAGGTTGCTCACCATTCAGCATCATCTCGGTGACATCTTTATAGAGAACCGTCTCATTGGTTACGACAACTTCGAGTTTTTGACCGTTGCCGCCGGTTTGCGTATTCACGACGCCATCTTCACTCACTGCGACCATGAACTCCCCATTGCCAACCGTCACGAAGATGCTGTTGTCTTTGCGTTCTGCGAACAAACCCGTTACCTCAGGTGGAGTGGCGGGCAACTCCTTGGCGTTCTCGAACTCTACGGAAACAGCTGACGTCATCGCACCACCTTCTGCCGGTCCACCAGCACGCATAACGAGAGGACCACTCGCCGTTGGCTGCGCCTGTTTGCTGAGCAACTGACCACCGACGAAGGCCGCGCCCGCCAGCAGCCCGATCAGCGCGATCACGCCGCCGATGAGCAGACCCCGCCGTTTCGGCTTCTTCACCTCCGGTTCAACCGCCTGCTCGCTGGGTTCGATGTTCGTTTCTGAAATTCCCATTGTCATTTCCTTGCTCTCCTGATTTTTTGAACAACCGCCGAGCCACTTGCGTTACTGAATTTCATTTTCCGCACCCCGGCGATCATCGCATCACTGAATGAAACCCTCAGATATGTCTTAATGACTCATCGCTTTTCACGCATCACGCATCAGGTCTTACTCGTAGCGCAGCGCCTCAATCGGATCGAGTCGCGCCGCGCGCAGTGCCGGATATAGGCCAAAGATCACACCCGTCAACAAGGCCACGCTGAACGACAGCGGAATGCTGGTCGGATCGAGCAGCGCGATCCCGTTGTTTAGCGAAGCCGCCAGCGGCACGGCCAGGATTCCACTGGCAATGCCCAACAATCCACTCACCGCACTCAACAGGATCGCTTCCAACAAAAACTGCGACACGATGTCGCGCCGCCGCGCACCCACGGCCAGCCGCACGCCGATCTCGCGCGTCCGCTCGGTGACGCTCACCAGCATCACATTCATGATGCCGATCCCGCCGACGATCAACGCCACGACGGCCAATGCCGTGAGCAGCAGTGAAAAAGTTCGTGCGGCTTCTTGCTGTGCCCCCAGCACATCGCTCTTGGTGAGCAAGTAAAAATCGTCGTTGTAATTTCCCTCCGCATCGGCCACGACATTATGCCGTTGGCGCAGAAAGTTCGTCACCTGCGCCTTGGCTTCGTCCATGCGCGTTTGATCGGTGACATGGGCCGTGATCGAAACCGAAGGCTCGTTAGCGTAGAGGTTGCGAATCGCCGTACTAATCGGCAGATAGAATCCCTCGTTGGGTTTGCTGCGCAGCCGCTGCGCGGCCTCGACCGTTTCCAGTTCCGTCACCACGCCGATGACTTCACACGGCTTGCGATTGACCCATACCAGCTGCCCCAAGGGATCGTCACCTTCAAACAGATCCAACGCCGTCTGATAGCCCAGCACACACACAGCGGCGCCGTCCGAAACCTCCGCCGGCGTGAAGAAGCGCCCTTGTCCGAGGAAGGCCTCGACTGTGAGCGGCTTACCCTCCGGCCAGTGAACGGGCTGCACCTGACTTGATTGCGCCAGTGTAGCTAATTGATCCACCGTCGTGCCCACGATCGTCATATCCAGCACGACGCGCCCCTGCCGCACTTTGCCCTGCGTCTGAACCGTCATCTCCACCCGATCGACCAGTGGCACCTCATCCGGCATCAGCAGGCCATCTTCATACGACATCGACTTGCCGGCCAGCTTGGTTTCGCCGCTGCTTTCCTTGAAGCGCAGCTGCGCATCGATCTGAATCTGATCGGATCCCAGGAACCGGAAGTTTGATTCAACTGCCGCTCGCGCCCCGTTGCCCAACGCCAACGTCGCAATCACCGAGGCCACGCCGATGATGACCCCCAACGCCGTCAATACGGCGCGCAGCTTGTTGCCGGATAAGCCAAGCACTGCAGTTCGAAAAGAATTTAAGAGCGTCATTCTCGTCACCCGGTCACGATTTGTCCGTCGCGCATATGCACCACGCGCTGCGCAGAAGCCGCCACGCTGGCGTCGTGCGTCACCATGATGATCGTGCGGCCCGCCGTTGAGAGTTCGATCAGCAGCTGCATGATCTCTTTGCCAGTTTGACTATCGAGGTTGCCGGTGGGTTCGTCGGCCAGGATCAACGCGGGATCGGTGATCAAGGCGCGTGCAATGGCCACCCGTTGGCGCTCGCCGCCCGATAACTCCATCGGGCGATGTTGCGCGCGCTGTTCCAACCCGACGCGCCGCAAAGCTTCGAGCGCGCGCCGTTTGGCGTCTGTCACGCGCCCGCGATACAACAACGGCAGCATCACGTTATCCAGTGCACTCAAGCGCGCCAGCAGATTGAAGGTCTGAAAGACGAAGCCGATGCGGCGGTTGCGCACGTAGGCGCGTTCGTCCACGGTGAGCCGGCTGACATCCCGACTTTCCAGCGCATAGCGCCCGGCGGTCGGCGTGTCGAGACAACCCAGCAGATGCATCATCGTCGATTTGCCGCTGCCCGAGGGTCCCATCAGTGCGACGAATTCCCCCGACGCCACCTGCATACTGACGCCGCGCAGTGCGTGCACGTCGGTCGTGCCCACCCGATAGGTGCGCGTCAGCTCCTCGGTTTCGATCAACCATGCGTTCATTCGGCCACCACCCGATCGCCCTCGCGTAACCCCTCGAGCACTTCGACAAACGAACCACCGCGTAAGCCGATCTTGATCGTGCGCTGCTCGCTGTGATCGCCCGTCCAGACCTTGATCTGGGCTGTCCCATCCGATCGAACCCGGACCACTTCGCGCGGTAGCCGCAGCACATCCGATCGGGTAGCGACGACGATCGAGGCGTCCACCGTCATGCCGGCGATCAACCCTTCCGGGAGTTCATCAATGCTGATATAGACCGGATACAACAACCGATCGCCCGTCGTGCGCGAGGGCACAATGCGTGCGACACGGCCAGTGGCGCTGGCCTCCGGCTGCGCGTCAAAGAAAAGATTGACGCGCGCGTCGAGCTTCACCGCCGACATATCTTCTTCAATCACGGTCGATTCCACTTCAACCGCGCGCGGATCAGCCATGACGATCAACACGGTATGAGCCGTGACGGTCTCGCCAGGATTCGCCTTGACCTCTAACACCACGCCATCAAACGGCGCGCGGATCGTCGCGCCGGCCAATTGCTGCTGCGCCTCTTCCAGCGCCAGCCGCGCCTGTTCTAACTGCACTTGGGCTTGCAGCACGGTACTGGAGCTCGGCGAAGTGAGATCGTTCAGATCGGCTCTGGCGCGCGCCAGCTGCGCTAGCGCTGTTTGTAGGTGGCTATCGTTGATGTCGGTCGTATTCAAATTGCACTGCGCTTTGGCCAGCGTGTAAGCCGACAGGGCGTTGTCCAGTGCTTCTTTGCGAATGGTATAGATGGCGTAGTTCTTCGCCTTCCAGTCGTTCGCCACACT
>JAUQXC010000761.1 GCA_030834825.1 Thermoflexales bacterium | reverse complement strand
ACATCCGCCGCTTCAGACGTACCGGGGTGCACGCCAATCATTCACTTTGTCCACCTCGCTCACGGAATCAGTCAAGACGTTGAGCCGGCAAGAGAAAGTAACGCCCTTCATGCTGCTATTGGCCGCATTCCAGGTGTTGTTGCACCGTTACTCCGGTCAAACAGATATTTGTGTGGGTTCACCCATTGCTAATCGCAACCGCAGCGAGATCGAAGGGTTGATTGGATTCTTTGTGAACACTCTGGTTCTGCGGACGAATCTGAGTGGAGATCCGAGTTTTCAGGAACTGTTGCGACGAGTGCGCGAGATGACCTTGGGAGCCTTTGCCCACCAGGAGCTTCCCTTTGAAAAGTTGGTCGAAGAGTTGCAGCCTCAGCGGGATTTAAGCCGTCAGCCCCTGTTCCAAGTGATGTTTGTTTTTCAGGGCGAGCTGGCGCCAGTTTCTCAACAAGCTTTAACCGGACTTGAAATCAGCCTGATGGAGGTGGAAAGCGAAACGGCTCAGTTTGATCTGACCCTGTTGATGTGGGCGACGCCCCACGGATTATCGGGAGCCTTCAAGTACAACACCGCTTTGTTCGAGGCCGCCACGATGGCCCGGATGGCCGAGCACTTTCAAGCCCTGCTGCAAGGCATCGTCTCTCAGCCGGCGCAACGTTTATCCGCTTTGCCGCTCTTGACCGCAGCAGAACAAGCCCAGTTGGCACAGTGGAATGCGACGCGGGTGGACTATTCCACGCCACGCTGTCTTCATCAAATGATCGAAGCGCAAGTGGAACGAACACCGGATGCGCTGGCAGTAGCATTTGGAGAAGAGCATCTCACCTACCAAGAATTGAACCGGCGCGCCAATCAACTGGCCCGGCATCTGCTCCAGCGGGGTGCTGGCCTTGAGACCCGGATCGGAATTTGCGTGGAGCGATCCTTGGAGATGGTGGTGGGCTTGCTCGGCATTCTTAAAGCCGGCGGGGCTTATCTACCGTTGGATCCAACTTATCCGTCCGAGCGACTGGCTTTTATGCTGGCGAATGCACAAGTGCTGCTGCTGCTCACTCAAACGCAGTTGGCGGCGCGGCTGCCCGCCCATACGGCGCAAGTCATTTATCTCGACGCACTCGTTCCACAAGAGGTCAATGATCAACCAGCCGCACAAAATCCGTCCATCACCACTTTGGGGGACAGCCTGGCTTACGTGATCTATACCTCCGGCTCAACCGGCAAGCCCAAAGGCGCGATGAACACGCATCACGGCATCTGCAATCGCTTGCAGTGGATGCAGGAAGCTTATCAGCTCACAGCCGCCGATCGGGTCATGCAGAAAACGCCTTTCAGCTTTGACGTGTCGGTCTGGGAATTCTTCTGGACGTTAATGACAGGAGCGTGCCTGGTCGTCGCCCAGCCCGAAGGTCATAAAGATGCCGCTTATCTGACGCGCCTGATCAGCGACGAGCACGTTACGACCCTTCACTTTGTGCCCTCGATGTTGCAACTGTTTGTAGAAGAACCCGGGCTGGAGAATTGTCGCAGTTTGAAACGAGTGATTTGCAGCGGCGAAGCCCTACCCTACAGTCTTCAAGAACGATTCTTTACGCGGTCGCAGGCGGAACTACACAATCTATACGGCCCCACGGAAGCGGCGGTCGATGTGACTTTTTGGGCCTGTCAGGCTGGAGACGAAAGGCAGAGTGTGCCCATCGGCCGTCCAATTGCCAACACACAGATTTATCTGCTCGATCAGAATTTGCAGCAAGTCCCGCCGGGAGTACCGGGTGAACTGCACATCGGTGGAATGGGCCTGGCGCGAGGCTATGTGAATCGTCCAGACTTGACCGCGGATAAGTTCATCCCCCACCCCTTCTCTTCAGAGGGCGAGAGACTTTATAAGACCGGCGACCTGGCGCGCTATTTACCGAGCGGCGCTATCGAATATCTGGGCCGGATTGATCATCAAATCAAACTCCGGGGTTTTCGTATTGAGCTCGGCGAGATCGAAGCCGCGCTCGCAGCTCATCCTGCGTTGAGAGAAACCCTTGTCGTGGCGTATGACACCGAACGCGCGGCAGGCGATAAACGATTGGTCGCCTATCTTGTTCCCAACCAGGAACCGGCTCCTACTGCCGGAGAGTTAAGCGGCTTCCTGAAAGCGACCCTGCCCGACTACATGGTGCCCTCTACCTTCATCATGCTGGAAACTCTCCCACTGCTGCCCAACGGGAAAGTAGACCGGCGCGCCCTGCCACGGCCCGATGGTGCTCGTCCCGACTTGGCGATGACGTATGTCGCCCCGCGCTCTGATCTGGAGCGCACCATCGCTGCGATCTGGCAGGAGATGCTGCACATTGACAACGTGGGCATTCATGACAATTTCTTCGAAAGAGGCGGGCATTCGCTATTGCTGGCTCAAGTCTACAATAAATTGCGTGAAACGTTGAAGCAGGACTTGCCATTGCTTGAAATGTTTAAATACCCGACGATTGGTTCTTTGGCCGAACATCTCAGTCAAGACAAGAACACGACCGTTCCTTTCGCACGCGGTGCCGATCGGAGCGCCCAGCTGCGCGAGGGACAGCAGCGGTTAAGACAACAACTGGCAAAAGGGCAGACCCGCCGGGAAAGCCAAGCGCCAGTGAGGACACAAGGATGATGGATGCCGTAATGAGTAACGCCACCGGGCTGGAAATAGCCGTCATTGGCATGGCGGGACGTTTTCCGGGTGCCGGAAACATTCAAGATTTCTGGCGCAACCTGCGAGATGGTGTCGAGTCAATCTCCTTTTTCTCTGACCAGGAGCTTAGCGCTCAAGGGGTGGATTCTGCCTTGCTGCAGGATGTGCATTACATTAAGGCCCGCGGGATCTTAGACGACATCGACCACTTCGATGCACCGCTCTTTGGCTTTAGCCCACGCGAAGCCGAAATCATGGATCCCCAGCATCGTCTCTTCTTGCAATGTGCTTGGGAGGCGCTGGAACATGCCGGTTACGATCCTGAAACTTACGCCGGTCTGATTGGCGTTTATGCAGGTGTCTCCGCCAGTACTTACCTGTTAAACAATCTGGCGGTGAATCACGAGCTTATGCAAGCGGTAGGCGGCTACCAGGTCATGATCGGCAACGATAAAGATTATCTGACCACGCGCGCCTCTTATAAATTAAATCTGGAGGGGCCGAGCCTGACTCTTCAGACGGCTTGTTCCACTTCCTTGGTCGCCACGCACCTAGCCTGCCAGGGCCTCTTGAGCGGCAACTGCGATATCGCACTCGCCGGTGGCGCCTCCCTCCGCGTGCCACAAAAATCGGGTTATCTTTACCAGGAAGGCGGAATTTTTTCGCGCGATGGGCACTGTCGCGCCTTTGACGCCCAAGCGCAGGGAACGGTTGGCGGTGATGGCGTCGGAATTGTGGTTTTGAAACGCTTGGCCGACGCACTGGCCGACAGAGATTTCATCCACGCGATCATCAAAGGCTCGGCCATTAACAATGACGGTTCGCTCAAGGTCGGCTATACCGCCCCGCGCGTGGATGGTCAAGCACGAGTCATCCGGGCCGCTCAGATCATGGCCGAGGTGGATCCTGACACCATCACTTTTATCGAGGCACACGGGACGGGCACGCCGCTCGGCGATCCCATTGAAATCGCAGCCTTGACACAGGCCTTCCACGAGACCACCTCGCGGATTGGTTATTGTGCCATGGGATCGGTCAAGACCAATATCGGACACCTGGATGCGGCAGCCGGAGTGGCCGGCTTGATTAAAGCGATCCTGTCACTAGAGCACCAGCAAATCCCTCCCAGCTTGAATTTCGAACAGCCGAATCCGCAGATCGACTTTGCCCACAGTCCTTTCTACGTCAATACCCGACTTGCCGAATGGAAAGCGAATGGAACCCCACGCCGCGCGGGTGTGAGCTCTTTCGGCATTGGAGGAACGAATGCACACGTCGTCCTTGAAGAAGCGCCGGCCATTGAATCCTCGCCAGAATCCAGACCAGGACAGTTATTGACACTCTCCGCCGCATCTCACGCGGCTTTGGAGAAAGCGACCACGAATCTGGTGGAGTACTTAAAACAAGATTCCGGTCACGCGTTGGCCGATGTTGCTTATACCTTGCAGCTCGGTCGGCGAGCCTTGAATCACCGCCGGATGCTGGTCGCTCACGATCAAGCTGATGCCCTGCAAGCGCTGGAGATATGTGATCCCAAGCGTGTCTTCACTTCGTTTCAGGAACCCGGGCATCGTCCTGTCGCTTTCATGTTCCCCGGTCAGGGAGCGCAGCAAGTGAACATGGCCTTAGAGCTATATCAGAATGAACCTCTCTTCCGCGAGGATGTTGATCGTTGCGCGCGCATCCTGCAGCCTCACCTAGGGCTTGATCTGCGTTCCGCGTTGTATCCCAATGAGACTCAGCGCGAAGAGGCGGCCCAGCAGTTGCAGCAGACCTGGCTTACGCAGCCCGCGCTCTTTGCGATTGAGTACGCTGTGGCACGTTTGTGGATGGCATGGGGCGTGCCACCGCAGGCCATGATAGGGCACAGCCTGGGCGAATACGTGGCCGCCTGTCTTGCCCAAGTCTTTTCTTTGGAAGATGCTCTGCTGCTCGTCGCCGCACGCGGCAGGTTGATGCAGGAGTTACCGCGGGGAGCGATGCTGAGTGTTCATCTGGCCGAACAGGAATTGCGATCGCGGTTGGCGACCAACCTCTCAGTGGCGGCGATCAATGCGCCCGCGCTGACAGTGGTCTCAGGCCCGCCGGACGCCATCGAGTTATTGGAGCACCAGCTAAGCGCTCAAGGTGTGGACTGTCGGCGGCTACATACTTCACATGCCTTTCACTCCGAAATGATGGAGCCCATCCTGAAGCCGTTCTTGTCGCACGTTAAGCGCGTAACCTTACGGCCGCCGGAAATTCCTTATCTGTCGAATGTTACCGGGACTTGGATTAAAGCGGCCGAAGCAACCGATCCTGATTATTGGGTTCAGCACCTGCGCCGGCCCGTACGCTTTGCCGATGACTTGCAGGCGCTGTTGGAGAGAACGCAGGTCCTGCTTGAAGTGGGGCCGGGACAAACCCTCACAACGCTGGCCAAGCAACATCCTGCTCAGGCAGCCAAGCCAATAGTATTGGCCTCATTGCCCCGTTCGCAAGATCGTCAATCTGATCGGGCCTATCTCTTGCACACGTTAGGCCGGCTGTGGCTGGCCGGAGTGTCGATAGACTGGCCAGGGTTTTACGCTTCTGAAAAGCGACGCCGGATTCCGTTACCGGCCTATCCCTTTGAAGCACAGCGTTACTGGATTGATCCACCTTCGAGCAGTAAGCAGCCTGGCCGATCGGCACCGGCTGCCCCCCCACAAAAAGCTGACCCTGCCGATTGGTTCTATGTGCCCTTCTGGAAACCGGCCGCACTACCCGCCTCATTGAAATCGGAGGCAAAGCCG
>JAUQXC010000760.1 GCA_030834825.1 Thermoflexales bacterium | reverse complement strand
AAACTAAAGTCGGAAGCCAGAACATTATAACCTGACTTCCGACTACCCGCATTCACTTGTTTGTTTCAGCACCCGTTGACACTGGCCGCCCTCACCAACTCTTCAAACAACCGCCGGTGCTCCGCCCGCTCCTCAAACAACCATTCGGGATGCCACTGCACTCCGATGGCCAAGCGCTGCCCTTGCACTTCCACCGCTTCGATCACGCCATCCGGTGCGACCGCCGTCACCCGCAAACGATCGGCCACCTGCTTGAGCGCTTGATGATGCCACGAATTGGTCTGCGCCACGTCGAGTTGCAGCACGCGCGCCAGGTGCGAATCCGGATCGATCTTCACCGGATGCGCCAGATAATGGCGCGGTGTCGTTTTGCGATCGAATGAGTGCGGCACCGCCGCGGGGATTTGCGCGGGAATGTCCTGCACTAACGTGCCGCCCAACGCGACGTTCAGCACTTGAATGCCCCGACAGATGGCCAGCAATGGCCTGGCCTGTTCCACGAGCCAGCGCGCCAGCGTCAACTCGACCCGATCGCGATCGGGTTCGATCTCGCACGTCGCAGGATGAGCCGCTTCCCCATACCACGCCGGATCGAGATCGCCACCGCCGGAAAGCAACACACCGTCGAGCCGATCCAACAATGCGTGCAGTGCCTCTTCATCCAGGTTGTGCGGTATGATGACGGGCACACCGCCCGCTTGCACCACCCCGGCGGCATACTGGCGCGTCAGTGAGTAGGTTTCGCCGAACGCCGCAGAACGATGATCGATCGAAGCCGTTACACCAATCACAGGTCGTGTCATCATGCTCCTCCACACTAGAGCGCTTCCCATTTTGATTTACGCCCTGCTCCTGCTCGCTCTGCGTAGCCATATCCAGCGGATGTGACCACACCGCAGTCCCACGGGAGGCTCACGCACTGCGCAGCCTCCCCATGGGACTCCCCTCACGCCGTACCCTGCGCTTCGCGCAGGGCGGAAGATGGGGACTTCGTGCAACGCACGCCTCCGCCTGGCGCACCCCCCACACTCCATAGGAGCGTGGGATAGGGTGTGTCCGCCATGTTATGGCGGAGGCGCGCTCACCTAGTGCGCCGCCCAGCCGTAGGCTGGGGTACGGCGGGGCGAGTGTGCCGTTCCAGCGATCAAGGCCAACGGGTCTGGGGCTGCCCAGTCTGTGAGCGTCCCAATGCAAAAAGAGCGCAGGCCAGCTCAGACGGTGTCTGAGGGCCTACGCTCCAATGAAGACTGCCTGAAAAATTACTTCTCCGTCGCGACGACCGTCGAACGTTCCTTCAAGCGCGCGGCCTTGCCCTGCAAATCGCGCAAGTAGTACAACTGCGCGCGGCGCGTCTTGGAACTGCGCATCACTTCAACCTTTTCGATCCGCGGTGAGTGCAACAGGAAGGTGCGCTCAACGCCCACGCCGTGCGAGGCGACGCGGCGCACCGTGAAGTTGGCGTTGACGCCGCCGCTGCGAATGCGAATCACCGTGCCCTGAAAGACCTGCACGCGCTCGCGGTCGCCTTCGACGATCAAGGTATGCACACGAACGGTATCGCCGGGAGCCAGCCGAGGTCGATCGGTTTTCTTCGGAGTGAGTGTATCCAGAACGTTCATCGTAACATCCTCTGCATGCAAAATAAAGCGCTCTTTTCCCTGAGCGCGAGCCGGGATTATAGCATGCTTCAGCAGTGGGGGCAAGGGCGAAAAATTGGCCTTTCGTTGAACATTGAACATTGATCATTTCGTTGCTATAATCGTCACATGTCGTCCTCTGCCTGGCCCGTCATCGGCCACGAGTGGGCCGTTCTCAGCCTCGATCGAGCCGTCTTAGATGATCGACCCGCGCACGCCTATCTGATCAGTGGTCCGTCGCACATCGGCAAGACCACGCTGGCTCGATCGCTGGCGCTGGCTCTGAACTGCCAATCGACTGACTCAGCCCGGCCGTGTGGTCAGTGCCGATCGTGCCAGCTCATTAACGCGGGCAAACATCCCGACGTGCAGCTGATCGAACCCGACGGCGCGCGCATCAAGATCGATCAGGTTCGCGCCTTGCAGCACGATCTGTCTCTGCGCCCGGTTGAGGGCCGTTATCGCGTGGCGATCTTCGATCAGTTCGAAGTGGCGACGACCGAAGCGCAGAACGCCCTGCTCAAGACGCTGGAAGAGCCGCCCGATTACGTGGTGCTGATCGTGCTGGCGTCCGATCCTGAACTACTCTTGCCCACCATCATCTCGCGCTGCCAGCAAGTGCCGCTGCGCCCCTTGACCATCGCGCAGGTCCGCACCGCTTTGATCAAAAAGTGGAACGTCGAAGCCGGTCAGGCGAATTTGCTGGCGCACCTCTCCGGCGGGCGGCTAGGCTGGGCCATCAGCGCCGCGCATGATCCGTCTCGGTTGCCGGCGCGGGCTCAATATCTCGACGATCTTCAAGCGCTGCTGAAGGCCGATCGGGTGGCGCGCTTTGTCTATGCCGAAGACCTGACCAAGAAAAGCGACCTCGCCCGTGACGCGATCGATCTGTGGCGCACGTGGTGGCGCGATGTGCTCCTGACCGTCAGCGGCAGCTCGGCGGAGTTGATTAACGTCGATCGCACCGCACAGATTCAAGCGCTGGCACAGCACGTGGATCTGAATCAAGCGAAGGCGGCCGCCGATGCCTGCGGCCGCGCCCTGTGGCAAATGGATCGGAATGTAACGGCGCGGTTGGTGGTAGAGGTACTACTGCTGGATTTCCCCGTGGTGCGTGGTGCGTAAAAAGCAATGCGTACTGCGTAATACGCAACCTGCCTCTTGCTTCTTGCATCCTGCCTACTGCTTCTCCTTCACCCACTGCTCAAGCAGCTGCTGAACTTTCTGCCTGGTCTTTGGCCACTCGCTCGCAAAGGTCTTATCGTTTAAGCGCGTCAAACGATTGAGCAACGGTTGAACCTGCTGCGGTAACTCACTGGCCGCGCGCGGCAGCACGATGAGGTTTACCGGGACCACCGGGCCGAACGCTTCAGACGGCGTCGCCAGCTGCCACTGCGATTCGTAAATACCCGGGACGAGTGCTGAATTGATCGGCAAGGTGAAGGTGACCGCGCCATTTGGCGCAACGTCCTGCGGCAAATGCAGGAAGTCACTGGCCCACGTGGCATCTTCGAGCAACCGCAAGCCGTAATAGCGATCGACGGTCCAGTCGAGATGGCCGACATTGCGCAGCCTCACTTCGATCGCAGCCGCTGCACCTTCCTGGAGCAACAACACCGGCGGGCGCGCGATCAACTTTGCGGCATGCCGGGGGCGATCCTCGCGAAAGATCAGCAGCGCATTCGCGACATCGCGCTCACTCTTCACCAACGTGCGCCCACGATACCACAACTGGCTCGAGCCGCCGCCGTCCAGCTTTAACGCATTAAAGGCCCCGTAGTCACGCAGCAACACCGCCAGGCCGCCGGTCGAGCGTTGCGTGCTCGCCACCAGATACAAAGTCACACCGGCCTCATCCACACCCGCCGCCGTTTGCCGCTCGCGGCGACAGGCCGCCATCGGAATGGCATCGATCAAACATGAGAAAGCCTCCGGCAGCACGTACCCCTCGCGCAAAATGAAGGGTCCGCCGCTGACGGCATTGAAAAGTGGGTCGCGATAGACGTTGGAGCTGAGCAGCGCAAGCGGGTTGAGGTGTGTCACCGCGGCTTTTCCAGATCGACCCAGCCCGAGTGTCGTGCGGCGGTAATGGCTGGGATTCAACGCGATCGTCAACGGGGTATCGAGCCGCTGGCCTTGCACCACCGTCGGCCCCTCCGGGCCACGATTCCAACCGAAGTAATCGCCGTTGATCGCGGCAATCACCCCGGCGTCGCGATAGCGTTTCGCCATGTCGGGAATTGCTTCGCGCTCTTCTTCAGGCGGCCAGACATCCAACACGTCATTCGCCATCACCGTCTGCACGCGCAGATACGGATCGCGCAGATCGATCATGAGCAGATGCGTGTCGCCACCGTCGGCAACGCAGTACGTCACACCCTCAATGTCCGATCGACAGTTGGGGGGTGCCGTAGTTTTCAGGATCAACAGAGGGCCACTGAGCAGGAGACACAAAAATAGCCACAGGCGCATGGGGCTATGATACAACACTTTTTTATCTTAGGACGACCGCCAGCGAGCGCGTACCTCCATTAAGATCTGGCCGAGCTTGTTCTGCCCGGTGCGCTGTGCGCCGCAGCCCCAGTAATCATCTGTGGGGGAATCTTCCACCAATTCCTCCCCGGCGGTCGATAGCAGCACTTCGCGAAGATCAGCATTGGCCTCGAATTTGCGCCACACGGCTCGGCGCATCACGTCGTCTTTGACCTGCTCCCAATCAGGACGCAGCGGCCAATCGCGACGCCGCCCCAAGCGCGCGGCTTCTTTAGGCGTCCGGGCCAAACGCACTTCCTCCAGATATGGCGTGCCGGCGAATTTCTGTGCCTGAAAGTAGTGTTCGCTTGTCGACCAGTAAAGACCATCCAGCTCAAAGCCATGGCGCGAGAAATTGGAGAAACAGCCGTAGCGACCTTTAGTACTGTAAAAGAAGATCGTCATGCGCTGCCTCGCTGCCTGATGCGGTCTTTCAACTTGAGCAGCACTTCAGGCGGCACCTCCACCGAACCCAGCTCGGCGTGGGTCTTATCACCGTGAAAGTCGCTGCCGCCGGTCACGATCAAATTGTGTTGCCGCGCCAATTCCAGCAACTCTGCCTTCTTCTCAGCCGTGTGATCGAAGTAGTACACTTCGAGGCCGTCCAACCCCAGCGCGGCCAGCGTCGCGGTGAGCGGTGTGGTCTTGGAATGCTCCGGGCTGGAGAGCACGATCACGCCGCCTGCTTGATGGATGATGTCGATCACCTCCTGCGGCTTGACCTCCAACCGATGAACATACGCCGGTCCCTGATCGTTCAGATAGTGATCGAACGCCTCTTGGGTCGAGGCGACATGGCCGGCTTCGACCAGCGCTCGCGCCACGTGCGGCCGCGCGATCGATTTGGCATCGCCGGCAAAATGCAGCACCCGTGCCCATTCGATCGGCATACCCAGCTCGGCCAGCTTCTGCACCATGCCCTTGGCGCGTCCGACACGCGCATCCCGGATCGTCAGCAGGAAATCTTGCAGAGCAGCATTCTGGGCATCCGCGCCATAGACCAGGAAATCGATATGGCCCAAATCGGTCTCACTGTTGATCTCAAAACCCCCCAGCACCTCCACGCCCAGTTCGCGCCCGGCGGCCATGGCTTCTTCCCAACCGGAAGTCGTGTCGTGATCGGTCAAGGCGATCGTCGTGAGGCCGCGCTCTTTGGCGAGCCGCACGACCTCCGTCGGTGTCAAGACACCATCCGAGGCGGTGCTGTGCAGATGCAGATCGAGGCGAGTCATGAAAGTCCTTTCGTATTGCCCACTCACGCGAAACATTCCGCCTAGCGCGCCACCCCGCTTTCAACGGGGACACGGCGTGAGCGGCTGCGCGAGCGGCTGCGCGAGCGGCTGAATTCCGCCGATGATTTTACCGCACTCCCCAGATCAACGCGACCGGGCCGATGATCAGCAGCCACATCGCCGCGGATAGGCCGAAGGCATCGGCGATGCCGCCCAGCAGTAGTGGCACGCACAGGCTGGAGATGTTGGCGAGGGAAGTGACTGCCACCACCACACCCGATTGGCCCGGCAGCACAGCATAGCACTTGGCTCGCAGCACGACATACCACCCGGCGGTGCTTAGATTGATGACGGCGATGAGGGCGACTTTCAACCACACGAATGGGATCAGCAGCAGCGCCACATAGGCCATCAACCCGACGCCGGCCGAGACACGCAGCAAACGCACGCCGTTCACTTTTTCCAGCAGCGGCACCAGCGCAAAATTACCGATCAGCCCCGCGATGGTGGCGATCGTGACGACGGCGCTCGCCGCGGGCAAACTGACACCCGCCACATCGTGAAAGTACAAGCCGGTGACTTCCAACAATTTGTCCAGCATGAAATCGGCCAGCTCGGTGAGGATCACCCACTTGATCAACGGGCGGCTGCGCAAGGCGGTGAGCAAGTTGCAGCCCAATTGTTTGAGTGAACCCGCGGCCGCTGCTGCCCCGGCATGTCCGTCGAAGCGCTGCTTGAACAGCAGTCCGGCGAATACACCGGCCACGATCGCGGTGCCCAGAAAGAGCGTGCGCCAATTGCCCTCCACCGAGAGGATCAGCGTGACGAGCAGCGGCGCGATCGTCACCCCGATGGCACCCAGCAGCACCCAACGCGCCATCGTGTTTTCGGCGCGCCGTGGATCGCGATCGATCAACGTCGCCTGTGAAAGATTCACGTACGCGCCACTCGCTAGGTACATGACCCCCTCAGCCAGCAGCAACGGCAGGTATTGCTGCGCTCCGGCGATCAGCGCCAGGCCGATCGCGGTAGCCAGAATTCCGCCCACCACCAACAGCCGGCGATGGCGGGTATCTCCCAACAGCCCGATGAGGGGTTCGCCCAACACACCGATCAGGCCCGGCAACGTGAACAGCAACCCGACTTGCGTATACGTCAAGGCGAGCTCAGATTTGATCGTCGGCAACACGGCGCCGAACAAGCCGTAGATGAATTCGTCCAACAGTTCAACGCCATACAACACGGCGATGAACAGCAGCGAGCTGCGCCAGATTTTAGATTGAGGCAACATGAAAGAATCCTCCTGTCGTTAACTGGATGGATGAAACAGGAAATAGCCAGTCAGAACAGGGGGAGCGCGGGCCGAGCCGCTCTTAATGAGAAGGACGTTAGTTGAGGATCAACGGGGAGGGTGAAAGATGTTCATGGTGATGACTCAGTGATTCTGCCGAAAAATAACGTAGGCCAGGTTCGCGCGTGGATCGCCTTTGAGTTCGATCTCGACGATCGGGGAGATCGGCTCGCCCGTCGAACCATAGAGCTGTACATGATACTTGCCGCTGATCGGCTTATCGCCCAGCGTGAATTCCCAGCCCGATGGCCCATACTGCGAAGCTGTGCCCGAAGGCAGGAGAACGCCATCGGGACCCAGCGGTTCGTCACCCCACGCTTGTACGCCAATACCGGGTTGATGTTTGAGATCCAGCCCAAAGATCAAACCGGCACTGCCTGACCAGTTGGTGCCATACAACTGTGCGCGTTGATACAACACTTCGACAGTGTAATTGAAGGGTGACTTCGTTGGGCCGAGCGTGGGTGTGGCCGTGGGTGTCGGGGTGCGCGTGGCCAGTAAGGAGCCGCGCGGTGTACCCGTGGTAGTGAGATCGAGCGTGGGGCGTCGTGTGGCCGTAGCGACCAAGGTCCAGGTAGGACGCGGCGTGTTGGTCGGCGTGCCAGTATTCGTAGGTGTACGAGTGGGCGTGTAGGTGGGTTGCGGCGTCAACGTCGGCGCCAGCGTCACCCGCACCTGTGCATTGGCTTTAGGTGGAAAAGGATTCAGCGGGAGCGTGGGACTTAGGAAGATCAGCAGATAGCACACAAACATCACCGGCGTCAGCAGCAGCAACAGTGCGGCCAGACGGTTGTACCACTTCCCCTGTCCGGGCTGACGCGGGCGCGCCCGCGTTGAGGTTGATACGCGCTTGGGCAGGGGCGCGTCTGCGGACTTCGATCGTTGGAAAAGACGTCGTGCCATGGTTAAAAATTCCGTTGAAAGTTGATCAAGGCCAGATCGCGTGAGCAGTCATTGACCATTCTGATTTTCACGACGGGGGATACGGGCCGCCCGTTTTCGTACACGACCACAAAGAAATCGAAATCGCCCGGCGCGCCGATATACAGTTCATACGCACCGTCACCGCTGTAGAATTTGTTGATGCGCGCGTCACTGCCTGACACAAACACGCGCTTTTCCTGTTCGGAAATGGGGCCGCCCCACCCGACCACCGAAACGCCGGCTAAAGGTGCACCATTGAGATCCAGGACCTGCCCACCGACTCCACCCCAATTGCCGCAAGCGGCGCCATATTTGTCAGCCACCAACACCGGTTCACGCACTGGCGCAAACTTGTACGGCGATTTGGTCGGCAGGGCTGGACTCTTGGTCGGCGTGCGTGAAGCCAAGGGCGTGCGTGTCGGCGCAGGTGTATCCGGTAGACGCGTCGCACGCAGTTCAAACGTCTGTACCGGTGTGGGTGTCCAGGTCGGCGGCAGCGTCGCTAGGACAGCTCGGGTTGGCACCAGCGTAATCAATGCTTCGCGAGCAAGTGGCGGCCATGGATTGAGCGGGAAAGTTGGCACCAGAAAAATGATCACATAACAGGCCAGCACCAGCGCCGTCAAACCAAAGAGCAGGAGTGTCAGCCGGTTTAATAAGCGATCGTTCTTCAAGCGATCATGATCAACGCGCGCACGCATTAGAATTCAAAGAAGAATTCAGACGGCGCCGGGCAGACAACACCCAGCACTTTATCTTTGCTGTCAGTTCGGATGAGCGCAATGGTCCAATTGAAGCGGCCACCCGGATAGATATCGGTCACGGCAAAAGTGTGCTCGCAATAGGTGGTGCAGTCTTTGTTCTTGGGATCAGTCCGATCGGCCCAGGCAATCGACCCTTGACCGCTGCCCGGCGGATCGAGCAGGACATCCCAGTGCTCATTCGGACCTAATACCCGGCCAAACTTCCAGACCAGGGTGGGAAGATCGTACGCATTGTAGTTCTGAGCGGGTGGCGGCCCCAGTAATACCAACGACTTG
>JAUQXC010000759.1 GCA_030834825.1 Thermoflexales bacterium | reverse complement strand
GGGTGTTGCTGGCCAAGATCCGTCGGCACGCTTCTACTTGATCGTCAAGGTCGATGAGGTGCGACAGCCGGCTGACCCAGCGAGCGATCGTCTCCTCGCGCTTCAGGGACGACGGGTACACATCCTGTCCGTCATAAGTGATGTGCCAGCCGCAGGAGAAGATCAGCCGCGCGTTCGGGTGTGCGTAGTCGAGCACCGCTTGAGCCGTGCCCGATGAGTAGTGATTAGCACCCCAGGGCACCAGGACAGTGAGCACTCCGTCGCAGCCGGCCACCGCCTGCTTGATCACCACGCGATCATTCGTCGCACCGGGCAGGACGGTGATGCGTCCCTTGAACGCGTCGAGTTTGCTTACGCTGCGCTCCCGACAGACGCCCACCACCTCGTAGCCTCGATCGAGCGCGTGCCGCACCAGGTACTGACCCAGTTTCCCAGAAGCCCCGACAATGCAAATTTTCATTGAAGATATCCCTCATTTCCTGTTGTTCTCTAGCGTGCCGCGAACGCAGCCGGTTTCTGCACCGCCGCACTGGAGCTACGGCGCAACATGACGATTCCCATCCAGACGGACCAGACAATCATACCCGGCCCAAAAATCATAATCATGGCTTCGGCTAAAGCGGGGATAATTGTGAGGAGGCCCGCTATGCCGAGCACCACACCAAGGGAACTCAGTGCCTTGGTCAGCTCGCCCGTCTTCAAGACAGCCAGGCTTAACAACAGAACCCATAAGCTGCCGACCAGCTCATTCCCGCTCACAATTCCATTTTCCACAGCTTCCAGCGCCGTCCATGCCGCCTGAGCTTGAGCCGGGTCTTTGCCGTAGAGATCGACAACGACGCCGAGGTTATGGAGCATGAGGTTGCCGCTGGCAATGATCAATCCCGCCCAGATAAATCCGAAAACGGTCGCTATCTGCATCAAGGCTGGTGAGCTGCTCCTCAACCGCTCGTAGAGCGCCAGCGCCATGACAACCAGTGTAATGGCCGATCCCCAATAACTGATCAGGTTCCACAAGTACATGAGAGTCTGGTTATCTGCCAGGAATTTCAGGTACTGATCAGGACTGGCCTCCAAGAGGGGAAAAATCAAGGTGACACCCAAGACCAGACCCACCACATAGGCTGCGGCGTGGAGTAATGCCGCACTGCCACCCCACTTCTGCAAGTTATTCACTTTCATTCTCCTTCTTTGAATGTTCGGGCTGAGTTTCACTTTGATCAGGCTTAACCCGATTGACTGAAATCAACGGCAAACCTAGATCGCGCACTTTTTTGAGCAGGCCATGCAGCGCCGCTTGATCGATCACCGGACCGCTCAGCAGCGTCTCGCCGTTCTGCGCCAACGTGATGGTCAGGCCTCCAAATCGATCGGCCCACCGCGCTTCAAGGTGCCCCGCGAGGCGAATTTCGTAAAGATTGGGCTCAGCGTGCTGCGCGGACGTGTCACTCATGCGGCCTCTCGCTAGTGCTCTATACTTCGACCACAGGATACAGTCCAATGTGGTGAGCCGTCATCACCACATGTGGTGATTGAGGTGGTGAGTTATTCAACAAGATATTGCGAGGAAAACAAAAAGCCCGGACAGGTAGCTCAACGCACCTGCCAGGGCCGTGATGGATGATGGCCTATTCGTTATAACAGATCGAGTTCCTCGGCGCGGCGGATGGCCACCCGGCGATTGTTCGCCCCGAGTTTGCTGTAGATGTTCTTGGTGTGGGTCCGCACGGTGTTCAGTGACACGTTGAGCCTGCGGGCGATTTCCGGGCCGCTCAATTCGGTTCCGAGCAGCCTGAGCACGTCAAGTTCACGCTCGCTCAGTGGCTCAATCATTGCCGACTGATGTTTGTCGGTTGTTAATTGTGGCCTCGCCGTCGGTTGCGTAAAAGCTGCCAGAAGTTTTTCCACGTAGCGGTTCGTTTTCTGGTCTTGATCACGCTTTTGCTTTTCAATCCACAATCTAAAATCCAAAATCAGCAATCGAATTGGCTCGCCTTCGTCGACAAAGATTCGGACATAGCCTTCCGGTTCGGCGAGTAACAAAGCGCGCTCCAGCGAGGCGAAGGCCTGAGTCAGATCATCTTGTGCATGATACGCAAGCGCCTGCAATGTCAGGATTTCGATCACGCTGCCTGTGCGACGGCCTGCTTCTGCCGCTTGCAAGAGTCGTGCCAACAACCTGCAGGCAGCCGTTAGGGTGTTATTCACCCGATCGGTTTTGTAACGGGCGATGAGCACGCGCGCCAGCGTGAGATGCTCGAACTCACCCAGGTAACTGAGAGCATCTTCGGGCGTCACGCCGTGTGTTCGCGCCCAGCTTTCAGCCTCGGCCAGCTTGCCCTGCTTGATCCACACCCGGGCCTTTAAGGCCGCGATGGATCGATCGGGGAGTGGGCTCCGAACGTAGCGGCGCTCGGCCTCATCCAGCCAAGCGAGCGCACCAGCCAGATCGCCCTGAATTTCCTGCAGGCGTGCTTGAGCCACCGCTAGACGATGCGGCCAGCCAGTGAGCGCCGCTTGTTCGCCTAATTTCTGCGCGATCAGTAAATGCTGCTGCGCCGTTTCTAGATCACCTTGTTCACACCACAATTCACTGAGCCCCCGGTAGAAATCCGAGACCCCGATGATCAGCGGCGTAACTCGATTCACGCGCTGCAGAGTTTGCTGATAGTCACGAATGGCCTCGCGCAGGCGGCCTTGCGCCAATTTGATGTTGGCTAGAATAAAAGTAATGCCGAGGGCCGTGGCCAGGTCGCCCACTTGTTGCAGGTTGGCTTGAAAAGCCTGCAACGATTGCTCGGCGGAAACGAGATCGCCATTGGCGTATTCAGCCATTCCTAACAGCGCCATAGCCTGCGTGCGCCGCAGCTGATCATCCTCAGCCGCGAGCGCCAGCGTCTGGCGGGCATACCCAATGGTGCCGGGTATATCACCCACAGCTAAAGCGCGATAGGCCCGGGCACCCGCCAGCGCAGCAGGCAATGATCGAAACTGGGCTTCATCCACCACGACCAGCTGCGCGGATGAATTCTCTGGCGGCTCCAGCCAACGTTCAGCCGCGCGCAACCAGGTCTCACTGGCTTCGAGCTCACCGCCATTTAACAAGGCCCAGGCATACCCCAGACACATCACCGGTCTCGTGCGGATCAGCTCAACCGGCAGTGCCTTCACCCAACTTAGCCACGTGGCAGATTGATAACTGAGGTCCATGGCCAGCCACACACGCTCGATCAAATTCGCCGCGCGATCGAAATCTTTAGCAGCCAACGCATGGCAGATCGCATCGGCGGGCAGATCGTGCTGCTCGAACCAAATGCTCGCCCGCTGATGGAGCTCAGACACCCGATCGGATTGCGCCTCCCGCAAATGCGCTTGCAGCACCTCGGCGAAGAGATGGTGATAGCGCCACCACTGGCGTTGATCGTCGAGTGGAATGACGAAGAGGTTGGCGCGCTCCAAAGTTTCCAGCATCGCTTTGCTATCGGCTTGATCAGTGATGGCATTGCACAACGGGCCGCTCAAGCGATCGAGGATGGACGTTTCCAGTAAGAAATTGCGAACCTGTTCGGGCTGGCGCTGTAGAACTTCTTCCATCAAATAATCCAACACAAAGCGATGGCTACCGGTGAAAGCCTGAATGAAGCCGGCGGTATCCGATCGGCCCTGCATGGAAAGCGCGGCCAGCTGCAGGCCGGTAATCCAACCTTCGGTGCGATTTTCCAGAGCGGTGATGTCTTCCACCGAGAGGTTCAGGCCCATCACTTGGTTGAGAAATTCGGCGGCTTCGGCGGACGTAAACCGCAAGTCGACAGCGCGCAGCTCGGTCAATTGGCCCCGGGCGCGCAACCGCGCCAGCGGGAGAGGTGGATCCTCGCGCGTGGCAATGACCCAGTGCATCTGCAGCGGCAAGTGATCGAGCAGAAAGGTGAGAGCCTGATCGACCGGTTGGGCCTCAATCACGTGGTAGTCGTCAAGGACGAGAACGAAATCATCGGGAGTAGTGTTTAGCTCATTGAGCAGAGTGGTCAGAACCGCTTCGGTGGGCGGCGGTTGAGGGGCTTGGAGCATCGCCTGCACCCCTGCGCCAATGCTTGGCGCAATCGTCTGCAAAGCTGCGACGAGGTAAGTCAGAAAGCGTGCCAGGTCGTTGTCCCCTTCGTCCAGCGACAGCCAGGCAACCTTGAAAGGATGAAGGCTGAGGGATGAAGGCTGAAAGGTGGGGGCGCCTGATTCATCCTTCCGCCTTGCCCGTGTCCGCGTAGCGGCGGGCCACTGGGTGCCGCTTTCCGTCTTTTGATTGACCCATTCACTGACCAGCGTGGTTTTACCAAAACCGGCCGAGGCCGAGATGAGCGTGACGCCTGACGGGCGTTGCAGGCCCTCGTTCAACCGTTCAATCAGACGAGGACGAGCGACGATCCTAGATCGGGATGCAGGGATGTACAGCTTGGTGGCAAGAATGGACACCGACATGGATCCATTATAGAACACGCCCGGCAATTCAAGAAACGTCCCAATAGATGAACTATTTAGGCCACTTCCATGCGTACCAAACAACCAGTAAGGCCAACACAAGTTGTGCGGTGAACCAAACCATATTATACCCAGTGGATCCCGCTACAAGCCCTGAAACCCAAAAAGCAAGAATAATCATAGCATAGAGGCTGCCTATGATGCGATTGGCCCAACGACTCACGGGATACTTCAACGTCAGGGTCAAGACACTCATAAAAACCGGAACCACGAATATTACAGCCATTACCAACAATAGTTCGGGGGTTACTACGATAGGTCCGGTATTCGCAAGCGAAGACTTTAGTGCAACTGGATCATTTAAGCGATATGTATCCCCATTCAAACTGCTTAACATTCCAGCTACCCATAGCACTGCCAGGATTATCCTCACATCCAACTTCATTCCTGCGGTCTGTTTGTCTGAATTCATTCTTCTCCTTTGTGGTTGAAAATAAACATGACCGCTAGGCCTTCGCCCGCAGGGACGCGGGCTTGGAGCCTTATCTTAGCCATATTGCGCTTAGACCCACTGCCCCGCGTACCACACTGTCAGCACATTAAACACCAGCCCGACAACGATCAAGAATTTGTCGTACGCCGAAGGATAGGTCGGCAGACCGACGAGATTAAACAGAAAGAAGAAGACTGCGACGATGAGGTTGGCCCAGCGATTCACCGGATAGGGCAGAGTCAAGGAGAGCACAACCATCAGAATCGGCATCACCATCAAGATGGCGATGCCCAACCACATGCCCTGCGTAAAGTGCTGCGTGCCGCCCATCTTGGCGACATCACCGCTGAAAATTCGCAACACATCTCCCAAGAGGTAAGTCAACATTAACGCAACCCACACACCAGACAGGATGATTCTGGTATCCAACATGATCGGCTTACTCCTGAGCATGGATGGTGATGACCACCTTGCCGCGCGCGTGTTCTTTCACCAAGTACCGAAACGCGGCGGGCGTTTCGCGCAACGGGTAGGTCTTGTCGATCACCGGTGTGACCTTGCCGGCTTCGATGAGGTCCTTCAGTGGCGCCAGGTTCTGGCTGTTGGGCACAGCCAGATACATACTCCCGTGCTGGCGCCTGACCAGCGACAACACAAACGCCTTGAACACGTAGCCCATACCGGCGTGTCCACTGTTGGGGATGATCTTGCCTTGCGGAGTGAGAGCGCGGCGCAGGTCAGCGAATGAACGGCTGGCGACATTGTCGAGAATGAGATCATAGCGCCGCCCGTTTTGCGTGAAATCTTCCCGGGTGTAATCAACGACGTGGTCTGCGCCCAGTGACCGGACGAGCTCCACGTTCCGTGTACGGCAAACGCCCGTCACTTCTGCGCCGAACGCCTTGGCGATCTGCACCGCAAACGTCCCCACGCCGCCGGATGCGCCGTTGATCAACACCTTTTGCCCTGGCTGTATCTTTCCCGCATTGCGCAGCCCCAGGAGGGCGGTAACGGCGGCCGTCGGAACGGCCGCGGCCTGTTCAAAAGTGAGGTTGGCGGGTTTCGGCGTCAGCTTGTCTTCGGCGATGTGTACATATTCGGCCAGCGTACCGTTGCACGCGGCGAACACCTCGTCACCCGGTTTGAAGCGTGTCACCTGGCGACCCACGGCGGCGACGCGCCCGGCCATGTCCCACCCGAGAATGTAGTTCTTTGGCTTGAGAAGCCCAACGCTCAAGCGAACGAGCCACGGACTGCCCCGCAGCGAGAAGACGTCGCCCGCATTGAGTGAGGCGGCATGAACGCGCACCAGGACCTCGTCGTCCTTGATCGCCGGTCTGGCGACTTCTTTGAGTTCGAGAACGTCTGGTGAACCGTAGGCGTTGATAACGATGGCTTTCATCATACTGTGGGTGCTCATGGGTGCTCCTGCTTTGAAGAAATTTGATTGACTGCGATCAGCGTCAGGCCGGTGTCGCGCACTTTTTTGAGCAGGCCGTACAACGCGGCCTGATCGATCACAGGCCCGCTTAACCACGTGGTGCCGTCGGCGTCCAGCGTGACGGTGAGGCCGGCGAACCACTCACTCCATTGCGACGACAGATGACCGGCGATGCGAATCTCGTAGACCACGGGCTGGCTGGAATCAGACGGGTGTGACATGACCCTGTGCCTCTTGCTCAATGCACAGCTAATATAGCGGAAAGGGGGTATGGCCGGGTAGCTACTAAAGTATGGTCACGAGTATTATTTTATGAGGACGGTGTTGCTACAACAGGCCCAGTTCGCGGGCGCGGGCCACGGCTTCGGTGCGCCGCTGAACCTGGAGTTTGTCGAAGATGGTGCGGGTATAGCCCTTGACGGTGCTCACGGCCAGAAACAACCGATCGGCGATCTCCTGATTCGAGAGGCCCTGCGCGATGAGGCGCAGCACTTCCAATTCGCGCGGACTCAACGGGACAAGCAAGGGCTGAGGGATGAAGGATGAAGGATGAATATCCTGTCGCGCGCCAGACGCGGCTAGCAATCGATGGATGTATTCTTTCATCTTTCCACCCTCAGCCTTCATCCTTTCGAGGAGCAAGCGCATTGGTTCGCCCTCATCCACAAAGATACGAACGTAGCCTTCCGGTTCGGCCAGTGTCAGAGCGTGTTCCAGCGTGGCGAGCGCCGCCGGGGTGTTGCCCTGCGCTCGAGAGGCCAGCGCCTGTGTCACCAGAATTTCCAGCATGCTACCCGTCCGGTTTTGCGCTTCCGCTGCGCGCAGCAGGCGCGTGAGCAGAGCATTGACCCCCGGCTCGGCGAGCAGTACGCGCGCCAGCGTGAGATACTCGAACTCGTGCAAGTAACTGGGTTCATCGTCCACGCTCAGGCCGCATTCGCATACCCAGGCTTGCGCCTGACTCAAGCGGCCCTGCCTGAGATACACCTGCGTCTTCAACGCCGCAACGGGACGCAGATCGGGCACCGGGTTTTTGACGTACACCCGTTGGGCCTCGTCCAGCAGATCGAGCGCGACATCGAAGTCTCCCATACTCGCTTTCACGCGCGCCTGTGCCACCTGCCAGCGATACGGCCAGTCGACCAACGTCGTCTGCCGGCCCAGGTCGGCCGCCTGCTGCCAATGCTGCACGAAAGCCTCGGCGTTGTCCAGTTCATGCTGGAGCAGCGCCAGCCCCAGCTGATGATGCGCCGTAATCGCTTCCGCTTCCGGGCCGGCCTTCGCCGCTAACTGTAACGCTTGTTCATACGTCTGTCTAGCCTCGCGCAAACGACCTTGCTCGATCAGAATGTCAGCCACGGCAAAGGCGCTGGCGACCACAAATACGTGATTGCCCAGCCGGGTCATGCTCGTCATCCAATCCTCGAGCGCTCGCCGGGCGGCTTCCAGATTGCCGGTGACCCAATGTGTGAAATTCAACGTGATGGCGGCCTGGGCCCGGCGGTAAATATCATCTTCCGGGATCAACTGCGCGGCCAATTCGGCATATTTCAACGTGTCGGCCACGTTGCCTTGCACCTGCGCGTTGTAAGCGCGGATCAGAGCGATGGTTCCCGGCAGAGGCTTGAACGCGGCCAGGTCGGCCGCGTCGATCAGGCCGCGCTCGGCGTCTTGCAGGTAACGCTCACTCGTCTCCGGCTCTCCGGCATCTGAAAAAGCCCGGCCGATCTGCATGCCCAACAGCGGTCGAGTGCGGATCACCTCTTCGGGCAGCTGCTTGATCCAGCCCAGCCAGGCCGCCGTCTGGAACGTGCCTTCCATGGACGGCCACGCTCGCTCGGCCACGTCAGCCGCTCGCGCCAAATCCTTGGCCGCGATGGCGTGGTGAAAAGCTTCGGTCATATACCCGTTGGCGTCATACCACTGACTGGCGCGCAGGTGATGCGCGGCCACGTCTAAAATCGCTTGACGCAGCCGCTGTCGCAGCAAATCGGCAAAGAGCCGGTGATAGCGATACCATTGCCGCTCGTTGTCGAGTGGGACGATGAACAGGTTGGCATGTTCCAGGTATTCCAAAGTTGCTTGACCAGGAACACCCGGATCGAGCACGATGGCATCGCACAGGGGACCGCACAGCCGATCGAGGATGGCTGTGCTCAACAAGAATGATTGAATCGTTTCGGGTTGCTTTTGCAAAACTTCTTCCAGCAGATAATCCAACACGAAATGATGGCTGCCCGTGAAAGACTCGATGAAGCGGGTGGTCTCCCCCTGGCCCGGCGTTGCCGTTGTGCCTGACAGGGCCAGGGCGGCTAATTGCAGACCCGCGATCCAGCCTTCGGTACGTTGTTCCAACGCGGCGATGGCTTCCGCTGAAAGAGTTAGCCCCATTACCCGATTGAGGAACTCGGCGGCCTCGGCGGGCGTAAAGCGCAAATCGGTGGCGCGCAGTTCGGTCAATTGACCGCGCACGCGCAAGCGGGCCAAGGGGAGGGGTGGATCCTCCCGGCTGGCAATGACCAACTGCATCTGAGGTGGTAGATGTTCGACTAAAAAGACCAGAGCCTGATCCACCGGTTGGGAATCAACCACATGATAATCATCCAGCACCAGGATAAAGTTATCCGCGATAGTGGTGATCTCATTGAGCAGAGTGGTCAGAATCGTTTCGATCGGCGGTGGCTGGGGGGATTGAAGCCCACCCAACAGCCTTTCTCCAATCTTCGGCACAATCGTCTGCATAGCGGAGATGAGGTACGTCAGAAAGCGCGAGGGATCATTATCGCCTTCGTCCAGCGACAGCCAGGCCACTGTAGAAGGATGAAGATTGTCTTCTTCTTTCATCCCTCCGCCTTCATCCTTCAGCCTTGCAGAGACCCACTCGCTGATCAGTGTAGTTTTGCCAAAACCCGCGGGCGCAGAGACGAGGGTCACGCCTGGCGGGCGACCCGCAGAGAGACCCTCGTTTAGCCGCTCGATCAGGCGGGGGCGAAGGACAACTTTTGACCGCGGTGGAGGGAGATACAGTTTCGTGGCCAAAATGGGCGTGGACATAGAGGCATTATAAAACACCCCCCGCAATTCAAGAAGCGCCCCAACAAAGGCTAAAACGCTTTGCTTCACACCGTGATGACGACATTTCCCTGCTTGTGGCCTGTGTCGACATACCGGTGCGCCTCGACGATCTGTTCCAACGGATAGCAGCGATCAATCACCGGTTTGATCTGCCCTACCTCGATGAGCTCTTTGAGAAAGACCAGTGCTTCAGTCTTTTCGATGGATAGCCCAAAGACAAATCTCTTGCCGCCGATCAGTGAAGACCAGAGCGTTCGCGCGAAGTTGGTCAGCAGCGTACCGTTAGTGACGAGATAGCATCCGTTTTTCGTGAGCGAGTCCTTGCAGCGAGAGAACGAACTCTTGCCGACTGTATCAAAAATGATGTCATAGCGCTCACCGCTTTTCGTGAAATCTTCCCGCGTATAGTCAACCATCCGATCGGCTCCCAGCGATTTCACGAGTTCGACATGTGTGGTGCTACAGACGCCGGTGACGTCTGCGCCAAAGTACTTGGCCAGCTGTACCGCAAAAGTACCGATACTTCCAGAAGCACCATAGATCAGGACTTTTTGTCCACGCTGGAGATGCGCCTTCTCTCGCAGGAAATACAGCGCAGTTGATGCCCCATCCGCTACGGCAGCGGCCTCTTCATAGGTCAAATTGACCGGCTTGAGAGCCAGCGATCCTTTTTCTGGCAGGCATGTGTATTCGGCATAAGCGCCCAGTCTAAAACCGGTGAATCCATAAACCTGATCGCCTGGCCTGAATCGCTGGACGGCCCGGCCCACTGCTTCAATTTCACCGGCCAGTTCCAGCCCCAGAATGCGAAATCTCTTTCTCGGTTTTCTGAAGCCAAGGATGATTCTGCCCACAACGGATGCACCTCTGCGTTCCATGACTTCCGCTGCGGCTACGGTTGTCGCATGGATTTTGATCAGAACCTGATTGTCCTGCGGGGCAGGTTTTTCGACCTCGGCCAACTGCAGAACTTCCGGCGGCCCGTATTCAGTACAGATGATGGCTTTCATTTGAAACTCGCTTTTTATTGAGTTGAAGTGGGTGCTGCGACTCCAGGCGAGTAAGCATAGACCCGGTGAGCGACAGCCCCGGCGAAATCATCCATCTGCTGTTGGACAGCGCGCCGGTTCGCCCCGGTTCCAGGCTGCCGGGCGATTTTGCCCAGCACTTCAATCAAGGTGTCAACCTCCTCTGCGCTGTTCTCGATGCCCAGGCTCACGCGGGTGAGACCAGGCAGCGCGACCCGAGGGAACACGGTCAACATCAGACCCTGGAATCGTTCCAGCCGGGGACCAACCTTGAGCAGATGCTTGATCAACAGATGAGCGCAGTGGCAACCGGATCGCACACCGATCCCGCCCCGCTCGGCCAGTTCTCTAGCCACCCGGTTGGCCATCAGGCCTTCCAGGCGAAAGACGATGACACCGCCTTTTTGGCCGAACCGGGGCGAGCCCGGGTCCTTGATCCCGTAAATCGTGAGGCCTGGTATTTGCGCCAGGCCGCGCAAGGCCTGCCCGGTCAAAGCCTGCTCTTCCTCTTGAATCACGTCCAGGCCGATCCGCTGCAAAAGCACCAGCGCCTTGCCCAACGCGGCGATACCCCCGACGTTTTCCTCACCGGACGATCGGATTAGCTCCAGTTCAGCGGAACTAAAATGAAGCAGCCCCTTTCGAACCATCAACACCCCAGTGCCGAATGGCGCGTACATCTTATGGGCCGAGAAGGTGAGATAGTCAATCCCGCATGCTTCCATCTGGACCTGGCGATGGGCGACCAACTGCGCCGCATCCACCAGTAAGCGTGCTCCATACTGATGCACGATGCGACTGATCTCTGCGAGATTGTTAAACACGCCAAGGACATTCGAAGCGCCACTCACGGCCACCAGTTGGATCCGCGCGGAACTTCCTGTTCCGCTCTTTCCGTGCTGGCCCTGCTGATTGTAGGCACGCAAGAGCGTTTCCAGCTCATTCAAATCCACAAAGCCTTCAGCGTCCACCGGCAAGCGGATGAGTGAAGCGCCGGGGATCGTGCGCCAGGGCAGCTCGTTCGAGTTGTGTTCGATGATCGTGTTGACCACCACCGGCTTGAATCCGTTCTGGAGCTCATAGCTCAAGCTCTCTGCTACCAGATTGATCGCTTCCGTCGTGTTGGCCGTGAAGATCACATCATAATCCGATCGGGGCGCGCCGAGAACATCGGCGCAGATTACTTTAACCTCCTGAACGATCGCTTGCCGGACAGACTTGGACAGACGCCAGGTCTGACGAACCACATCCCAGATCGGCGTGAAGGTAGGCGTGCTCGCGCCGTTGTCCAGATTGATGAAGGACTTCTCGCCATCCACCATGGGCACACGCACCCCGCGCCCGATCAAGGTCTGTCGGAGTTCATGCAGGAGTTCTCGCCCGGAGTATTGCTCCAGCTCGTCGTGTAACAGAATTTCGGCGGGCGTGCGTTCCCCGGCGGCTATGCTCTTAAAGGCATCCTTTCCGAATTGCTGAATCAACCGCAGGGCTTTGGCAAACGCGATGACGTTGACGATGGGGGGCGTGCCAGCCTCGAATTTGTCCGGCGCCTTGGCCCAGATGACCCAGCCGGGGGAAACCAGCCTAGCCGTCCCTCCGCCGGTCTGAAATGGAATGCCTCGGGGCAGCGCATTGCGTTCGACTGCCAAGGCCCTTAGACCCAGTGGCAGGCCAATATCCTCGCTGGACAAGACCTGATAATTTTTCGGCTTGAACAGCGCCTTGAGCAGCTCGGCCCTTCTGGGCGTGCAAAAGATGATGGTGTATTTGGCTTTACTCAGTCCCAAATATTCCAGCACAATGTCCCTGGCTTGCTCGTATAGCTGCGTGGTCACCAGTGAGTTGTGTCCGCTGCCCCGATGGATATTGGAATAAGTCTCTAGCGCCGCTTGCACACCGCGCTCTAGCTCAGTAAATGCGTCCATGATTACCCTTCCTTGATGCCTTTGACTAAAACCCAGAGGCCGATCACCAACTCAAAGGGAACGTAGGGGACGTAGAAGATAAATGGAATGGTATAGCCAAATATCTGAGTCACTGTTCCAATCAGCATTGGGAAAACGGTAATGAGCCCCCAGAGCACCAGTGCACGCGGCACCACGCGCGCCTTGTCGAGCAGGTAATAAAACAGGATCCCGCCCAGGCAAAACGCCAGCATGTGCAGCGTACCGCCAACGAATTCCATGGAGGCGAAGGCCAGATTTCCGAGTGTCTGCAAAATGGCGGGCTGTCCGGCGCTGACGTATTCCTGGCTGAGATGCAAGAGCGAGAAAGTCGCTATGCGGCTGGTCGCCAGCAGTGCCGCTTCCAGGATGTAGAATCCCAGAGCCGTCAGGGCCATTTTTTCGTTCTGTTTGCGAACCGTGATAAACAGGATGGCGCCCAAAAAGATGACGCCCAGGGCGGTGAGCATATCAAACAAGATGTTGACCCGCAGCATCGAGGCGTTGTTGGCAATCTTGACCAGGGTCGCGCTCATATTTTCAGGCACGTACCATGTCGCTCGGAGAAACATGGCGCTGGCGAAGGATGTAACGAATTGCAGCAGAAAGGCAACGCCCAAAATTCTGGAAGTCTTGTTAACAGCATTCATTTTTTCGCTGCCTGTATTGGATGATTTTCTGCCACCATGATGACAACATTACCCTTCTTGTGACCGGTGTCCACATACCGATGGGCTTCCACGATCTCTTCAAAGCGATAGTGGCGATCGATGACCGGCTTGATCTTTCCCGCCTCGATGAGGTCTTTGACGGCGAGCAGCCCTTCCAGTTTTTCGCCGTTGCCTGAGTCCTTATGAACATTCAGATAAATACCGTTCGGCTTGAGTACCTGTTTGCCACGAGCCGCTGAGGCTTTACCGACCGCATCAAAGATTACGTCATAGGTCTCACCGCTCTGGGTGAAGTCCTCGCGCGTGTAGTCAATCACCCGATTGGCTCCCAGCGACTTCACCAGTTCCAAATTGGCCGTGCTGCATACTCCGATTACGTCTGCCCCAAAGTGCTGCCGGGCCAGCTGGACCGCATTCGTTCCCACCGCGCCAGACGCGCCATAGATCAATACCGTTTGCCCGCGTTGGATATTTGCTTTGCTCAGGCAGCGCAACGCTGTCATTCCTGCGCCGACAGCGGCAGCAGCTTCCCCATAAGTGAGGTTGGCCGGCTTGAGGGCCAGCATGCCGTCTTGTGGGAAGCACTTGTACTCGGCATAGCCGCCAAAATTCACGCCCAGCGTAGACGCAAAAACCGGATCGCCTACCTTGAAGCGTGTCACCGCTTTGCCGATTGCTTCAATATCCCCCGCTAGTTCCATTCCCAGGATAGGTCGCTTGGGGTGGTGAATGCCCAGAAAGAGCCGCGCCATCAATTTCTGCCAGCCAGCGACGGGCAGTTTGAAACTGCGCATGATCGTATCGCCGATGGTGACAGTGGTCGCATAAACTTTGACCAGTACTTCATTGTCGCGGGGCGCGGGTTTGGCTATCTCTTTGATCTGAAGCACATCCGGTGATCCGTAGTGAGTGTAGACGATGGCTTTCATTTTGTTATCCCTTCTGTTTCTGATATGCGCTGTTGACCGTCGCTATCGATCGGTTTTAGCAGCCCCGGCAGCGATAGCCGCGGGATTGAAGCCTTTCACGATCAGCCAGACCGCCATCACCATTTCCTGCAAGAAGATGGGGAAGTTGATCGCGCCGATTACGGGCGACAACGTAGAGGTGAGGCGGAACATGATCAAGAAAGCGGTGGTGAGATGCAGGATGATTGCTATCAAGCCCCAGGTGGATAACCAGCGCGGGATGAGTCTCGATCGATAGAATATCGTGTAGAGCATCAAAGCGCCCAAGCCGAAAACGATGATCAGCAGCGTATTCGTCGCATCGATTCCGGCCAGAAGGGTAGCGCCCAAGGTTTGAAAATAGGCTGCATCTGGCGTGCCTGCTCTCACATATTCCAGACTTAAGGCGATGAGCACTAGCCAGCCGATGGTCAGGGCAATATAGATCACAGTCTCCAGCGCGCCCCTGAAAACAACATACCCCAGCGCCAGGACTTCATGGTACTTTTTCAAAAGTGGATAGAGCACGATCGGAACCAGCGTCAGCGCCAGGCCCATCAGCAGCACACAGAGCGCAGCGACGGTGATCTGGTTGGCATTGATAGAAACGTCAACCAGATAGCGCGCTTCATCTCGGGCCGGCCCCGACAAGGCCACGCTCAGGATTCCTGCCGCTGTCCCGATAATGAATAACGCTCCCACCATGATGGCGGTCTTTCGATAGGTGTTCACTGCTTTGCTCCTTTTGTGAGTCATGCTTGAGGGCTTGACGGCGCGAGCTCTGATGCTTTCGCCGAGCCGGGTCCGCTTGAACAGACCGAGATCAATGTCATGCCCAAATTACGCACTTTTTTGAGCAAGCCATATAACGCGGCTTGGTCCATCACCGGGCCGGTCAGCAGCGTCTCGCCGTTATCTTCCAGTGTGATGGTCAGGCCGCCAAACCAGTCTGTCCACTCGCCACCCAAATGGCCCTTGATCCGGATCTGATAGATCAGGGGCTGAACCGGATCGAGTTGGGGAGTGAGATCGTTTGACATTCGCCTTTACCCG
>JAUQXC010000758.1 GCA_030834825.1 Thermoflexales bacterium | reverse complement strand
CTGCAGGCCAGTCGCGAGACCCTGGCCCAGGCGCAACGCCGCCTGTTGCGTTCACGCGAAGAGGAACGCGCCCGCCTGGCGCGCGATCTGCACGACGGGCCTTTGCAGATGCTGGTCGGCTTGAATCTGCAAACGGGCTTACTGCTCTCACAATGGGGCGCTACCGCTTCACCGGTTATCGCCGCCTTGAAAGAAATTCGCGGCGAGGTGCAGGAGCTGCTCACCGAGCTGCGGCAAGTGTGCACGGAACTGCGCCCACCCATGTTGGACACGCTGGGTCTGGGCGCCGCACTGCGAGCATTGGCGGAAGATTGGTCGGCGCAAAGTAGTGTCGCCGTTCACATCGATCTACCGGCGGATGCCACGCTGCGATCATTACCGGGCGATGTCGCCGTGAATGTCTATCGGGTTGTGCAAGAAGCGCTAAGTAACATCGCACGCCATGCTGCCGCGCAGCACGTCACGCTGGCAGTGTATGACGATCAACCCGGAATTACTTTGCGACTGCAGGATGACGGCTGTGGCTTCAGGTTACCTCGCTCCTCACGCGAATTGATCGCGCAGGGCCACTATGGGCTGGTCGGCATTCAAGAGCGTGTCGATCTGATCGATGGACTGCTCCGGCTGGAGACGGCTCCCGAACGTGGCACGACGCTGCACCTCACCTGGCGGCCGCCGCCAACCGATCGGATAAGCTAACCCCGCAGGCGGTACAGCAGTACCGACTTTTCCCACGACAAAATAGTACTCCACCCCGATGTCAACCCAGGCGGGACATGCTATTCTGCTAAGCGATCGTAATAGGCCGCGCAACGTTTAACGTCTGACAGGTTGTACCACACGCCACTTGAAGCCTGCCCGCTTTTTAGCGCCTGTTAAAAGCTACGGGAAGTGAGCGTGCCTAGCCCGCACAAATTGACCATGTCGCTTTCGAACTGCAACGCTGGCAGCACAACTGCCTCTGAACTGCGTAGGTTCCAAGTTAGATTGCGGAAGGGCAAATCTTGCGCTTTGCCCCTGACCTGATCCAAATTCATTCTCAAGGAGAGGTTGACATGAATGGCAAGCGCACACTCCGAACACGGCGATGGATTGTGTGGGCATTGATCACTGGACTGTTGCTGGCGCTCGTCGGCAAGTTGACTCCGCCTCCCGTAAACGCGGCAACGCAATCAGCGGCAAATTCAAACGCCCGGGAGATTTCTTCCGACTGGTGGAGTGCCATACAAGAGGATATTCGTAGAACGGTTTTAGCGATTCCCTATACGGTGAACTCCACCAACGATGTCGACGACGGCGCCTGCAACAGCACACATTGTTCGTTGCGCGAGGCGATCATTGCCGCTAACACCCATGCCGGTGCAGACACAATTGCATTCAATATATCTGGCGCAGGGGTGCACAGCATCGCTCCGCTGACGGCTTTGCCTCCCCTGATCGACGACAGTACCATAATTAACGGCTACAGCCAGCCTGGCGCTGAGCCTGCGACCAACGAAACCCCGGCGACCATTCTGATCGAGGTTGATGGCACCAACACCACTAACCAGAGCGGTCTGGTCATTACCTCAACTAACAACGTCATCCGCGGTCTGGCGGTTAACCGTTTCGACTTCGACGGGATCGGTATTGGGTATGCAACTGCCACGGGGAATGTCGTCGCGGGTAATCACCTGGGCATTGATCCGCAGGGGATGATCGATCGCGGCAACGGGCACAGCAGTGTTTTTGTCGGCCTGGGAGCAACGAATAATACGGTGGGGGGCGACGAACCGGCTGAGCGAAACGTTCTTTCCGGCAATGGCTGGGCGGGCGTCGAGATCCACGGCAGCGGCACGGTGAGTAACACCATTTCAGGTAATTACATCGGCACCGCGGCCAGCGGCATGGCGGCTCTGGGCAACGCCTTGTACGGCGTGCGCATCTATGGTGGGGCGCAAAACAACATTGTTGGCGGGGACAGGGGCAGCGCAACGACGCTCGCCAAGCGCAATGTTATTTCGGGTAATGGTGTCCATGGCGTGCACCTTGCCGGAGAGGATACGAGCGGTAACACCGTTGCAGGCAATCACATCGGCACCACGGTTTATGGGATTGCCGCCATTGGCAACTCGGCAGATGGAGTCTACATTGCCCTGGGCGCGCACGATAATATCATTGGCGGGGACAGCGAGAAAAAACGCAACGTCATTTCCGGCAACCTGGATCATGGGGTGTACCTCACCGGTACAACCACGATGAGCAACACGATCTTTGGTAATTATATCGGCACGGATGCTAACGGTATCGCCAGTTTGAGCAATGAGGGGAGTGGTGTGGTCGTGCGCGGCGGTGCGCAGCACAACATCATCGGCGGGAATGCCATCGGCCAGTGGAACATCATCTCGGGCAACCAAGACCACGGCATTCACCTCAGCGATGTCGGCACGATCGGCAACCTGGTCCGGCGCAACCTGATCGGCACCGACGCCACAGGCACCACGGCGCTGGGCAATGCCTCCTGCGGTGTACTCCTGGATGACGGTGCCAGCGAGAGCATGATTTGGTTTAACGTAGCCTCGGCCAACCTGGTTGGCATCTGCCTCAGTGGCGCAACCACGATGAGCAATACGATCCTGGGTAACTATATCGGCACTAACCTGACCACTACCACGGCGCTGAGCAACACCCTGGGGGGCGTATACCTCACAGGTGGAACCCACCACAATATCGTGGGAGACACTTCCGCCCTGTTGCCGAACGTCATCTCGGGCAACGGAGGCAGCGGTGTGATTATCAGCGGCACCGGCACAATGCACAACACCCTCCTGCACAACTTGATCGGACGAGCGGTTGATGGATTTACGCGGGTGGGCAACGCTGAGAACGGGGTGCTCATTGCAGCCGGCGCGCAGAACAACATCGTTGGGCCAGAGAACATCATCGTCGACAGCACTCTGGATGGAGTAGCTGTGGAAGGCAGCGACAGCTATGGAAATCGGATCACGCAGAACCATATGCGCTCCAACACGCTGGGCATCCGGCTGCTGGGTGGGGCCAACGGCGGCATCGCTGCGCCGGTCATCACCACGGTGACCATGGGGTCAGATCCAGTTACCATTCAGGGCACCGCCTGCGCTGGTTGCACGGTGGAGGTCTTTGGCAACATGAACGACGACGGCGAGGGCCACGTCTATCTGGGCAGCGCCGTCGCCACTGGTGGAAACTTTAACCTCACCGAGGACAGCCACGGCCTACACTACCTGACAGCCACAGCAACCGATGCGACCCTCGGCACATCCGAGTTCTCCACGGTGTACAAGATACCGTACGGAGTTTACCTGCCGCTGATAGCGAGATGATTTTTCGCTTGGGAGAGGACAACATGAAACGCTATCTTGTTTTAATTGTCAGTCTGGCCTGTAGCCTGGTGCTGGTCCTACAGCCGGGTGTTGTCACGCGGGCCTTGCCCCACACTACCTACAGCGTAAACTCCTCCAACGATGTCAATGACGGCGTCTGCAACGGCACGCATTGCTCGTTGCGCGAAGCGATCAGCGCTGCCAATGCCAATCCCGGCGCGGACACGATTCCTTTCAATATATCTGGTGCAGGAGTGCACACCATCGCTCCGCTGACAGCGCTGCCGCCCCTGACCGATGGCAACGTCACGCTTGACGGGTATAGCCAGCCCGGCGCTGCGCCTACCACCAACGAAACCCCGGCCACGATCCTGATCGAGATTAACGGCACCAACACCACGAATCAGAGTGGGCTGTACATTGCTTCAGCCAACAACATGATCCGCGGTCTGGCCATCAACCGTTTTGACTGGGACGGGATTAGCATTATCTCTGGAACCGCCACCGGGAACGTCGTCACAGGTAATCACTTGGGCATTGACGCAAGCGGAATGATCGATCGTGGCAACGGGCACAGCGGCGTCTATGTCGGCCTGGGAGCGACGAACAATACTATCGGTGGCGACGAACCGGCTGAACGAAATGTCCTTTCCGGAAACGAATGGGCGGGCGTCGAGGTCCATGGCAGCGGCACCATGAGCAACACCGTGGCCGGCAATTACATCGGGACCCGGGCCACTGGCATGGCGGCCCTGGGCAATACGCTGTACGGGGTACGCATCTACGGGGGAGCACAAAACAACATCATCGGCGGGGATCTGGGCACTGCCACAACGCTAGCCAAACGCAACGTCATCTCGGGCAACGGTGTGAACGGTGTACACCTCGCCGGGGAAAATACCAATGACAACGTCGTCGCAGGCAATCACATCGGCACGACGGTGTACGGGATCGCTGCCATTGGCAACACCGAGAACGGTGTCTACATCACTCTGGGCGCGCAGCGCAACGTCATCGGCGGGGACAGCGAGGCAGAGCGCAATGTCATTTCTGGCAACCTGGATCACGGTGTGGTCATCACCGGCGCGGCCACACTGAACAATACGGTCTCCGGCAACTATATCGGCACCGACGCCACCGGCACCGCTCGCCTGGGCAATGAGGAGCAAGGCGTGGTTGTGCGTGGCGGCGCCTATGCCAACACGATCGGCGGAAGCACAGCGGGAGAACGCAACATCATCTCTGGTAACAATGGGTGGGGCATCGCGTTGTTGGACTATGGCACGATGAGCAACACGATTGTCGGTAACTATATCGGCAGTGACGCCAGCGGCACCGCTGCCTTGATCAACCTCGGTGGGATTGGCATCGCTGACGCCGCTTACAACCTGATCGGAGGAACACAGCCCGGCCAGGGCAACCTGATCTCTGGAAACGTCTTGGCCGGCATTAGCTTGTTTAATCCGTTAACAACAGACAATGTGATCGCCGGCAACTTGATCGGCACCACGGCCAACGGTGCGGCGGGCTTGGGCAACATCGAGAATGGTATTGAGATCCAGCTGGGTGCTCACGATAACACCGTGGGACCAGGCAACGTCATTTCGAGCAATGGGGAAGCCGGGATAGTGCTTGAGGACGATGTCTCCGGCACGGCGATCTTCGGCAATCTTATTGGCACAAATGTTACCGGTACGGCCGCGCTAGGCAACAGCGGAGATGGCATTCAGATCCTTGGGACGCTGAATAACACGATCGGCGGTGATACCCCCGCTGAGCGCAACATCATCTCAGGAAACGATCATGGTGTTGTCCTCGAAGGTGCTGCCTCAACTCACAACATCGTTTCCGGCAACTATATCGGCACCGACGCCAGCGGCCTGATCGATCTGGGCAACCTTTACTCCGGCGTGCTCCTCAAGAGTGGCGCTCACGACAATCTCGTCGGCGGAGATTCAGAAGGTGAACGCAACGTTATCTCGGGGAATGATCAGATTGGCGTCGTTGTGGAAGACGCTGCCACAACTCACAACGTCGTCTCCGGCAACTATATCGGCACCAATGCCGGCGGCACGACGGGATTGAGCGGTGGTGGAGTGCCACAAATCCACGGTGTGGTCATCCGGCAGGGCGCCCATCACAACGCGATCGGCGGTGAGTTGCCCGGCGAACGCAATGTCATCGCGGGGCACGGCAATTACGGCGTGGGCCTCTGGGATGCCGGCACGAACGGCAATAAGCTCATAGGAAATCACATCGGCACTGATGCCAGTGGCACGGCTGACCTGGGCGCTGGATTTTTCGGGGTCATGATGCTCAATGACGCGCAAGGCAACTCGGTGCTGGGCGGGATCATCGCTCATCAGTCGCTGGATGGGGTGCACATATCCGGCATCACCACAACCGGCAACCTGATCAGTGAGGTCAGTATCTTCGACAACGATCTGGGCATCAACCTGGAGAGCGGCGCTAATGGAGATATACCGGCTCCGGGCATTGCCGCTGTTACTTTAGAGGCCGGCTCGATCGTGATCCGTGGCAACGCTTGTGTAAGCTGCATCGTGGAGGTATTCGCCAGTCCCAACGACGACGGCGAGGGGGAAGTTTTTCTGGGACACACGGCGGCCGATCCACTGGGCGAGTGGGAATTTACGATTTCGGCCCTGCCCTATCCTTACCTGACCGTTACTAACCGCGACACAACCCTGGGGACATCAGAGTTTTCAGGCGTGTTCACCTCTACACTTCGATCCTTGTTTTTGCCGCTGGGGATGCACTGAGCAAAGTGCCGACCGAGCTGAAGAGGTAGATGTGACTCTGAGCGATAACGCACTTCGACTTATCCGCGACTGGCTAAGGGCCAGTCGCAAACTGACGGCGGTCATTCTGTGCGCCAGCCTCCTGGCTGCCTGCAGATTGCCAACCACACCACCCTCGCCTGGTACAACCAACGTCGCTTCATCCGCCCGGGCACTGACTGCTTCACTTCCAGGAGTAGATTGTACATCGGTGGGAATCCCGACAGGCGATGTCATCGTGAACGGCGGCTTCGAGGCTGGGGAAGACGGCTGGACGGTTGTTTCAAGCGGCACCGGTTCAACGTGGCAAGCGCATGCGTTGATCGGTTCAAGTCCATCCTTTCAACCGCACAGCGGGATGGGCGCAGCCCGCCTAGGGGGATACGAAGGCAGTCGAGAGCGACTGAGCCAGCACGTGGTGATCCCCGCCGACGGCGTTTTAACCTATTGGTGGGCTATTGGGCAGGTTCGGCCAGTCAGCCAATTTAGTGTATCGCTCGTATCCTCAGACAGGGTCGATGTCGTGGAGGTAGTCCGGCATCGACATGATGATTCGGCCTCTGGTTGGTGGCAGGACTGTTGGGACCTGGCGGCGTATGCAGGGCAAGAGGTTTCTTTGGTCTTTGAAGTGTTCAACGACAACTACACGATGACCTTCTTCGACTTGGACAATGTAGTTTTGGGAAGTAGGAAAGCAAAAGAGTAAGAAGCGATCCAGCGATGTCCCAGACGTGGTACTACGTGCACCTCACTTGCCGGCGTCCACCAACCGATCGAGTGAGCTACCCCCGTGCGTGGTACAGCAGTACCGACTTTTCCCTTGATAAAACAGTACTCCGCCCCGATGCCAACCCAGGCGAGACGTGCTACTCTGCCTTTCGGTGGTGCTGTACCATCGCGCCTGATTTCACGTCGAATACCTCGTCACTGCTCTCATGAGGAAAGGAATCGTAACAGGAGCTCATCATGAAATCCCATCATCAAAAAATGACCGCAAATGGCATCGTCGTATTGATCATGCTGGTCGGTTCGCTCGCCGGACTGCTGCCGGGCAAGGTGGCAGCCACAAATTTGAAGAATCGGCTCGAGCGCGATCCACGCTTGCCCAACGCCGCAGACTTTGACCAGGACAGCTTTGCCGATTTGGTCGTAGGCGTCGAATGGGAGGATGCCGGCAGTGTGGCCGATGCCGGCGCGGTAAACATCCTATACGGATCGAGCGGCGGCATCTCAGCAACGGGTGATCAGTTCTGGAATCAAGACAGCCTGGTCGCCGCCGACGGATCCGAGGAATACGATTACTTTGGTCAAGTGTTGGCGGCTGGCGATTTTGACGGCGACGGCGCTGCCGACCTGGCCGTGGGTGTGCCCGGTGAAGATATCGGGACGGCGGTGGATGGGGGCGCGGTGCACGTCTTGTATGGTTCAAATACTTCCGGGCTTGTAGCGACGGGCAATCAGCTCTGGCATCAGGGCAGCTCGGGCGTGGACGGTGCGGTTGAGACGGACGATCGCTTCGGGAAAGCGCTGGCCGTGGGCGACTTCGATGGTGATGGTTACGATGACTTAGCGGTGGGCGCGCCGTATGAAGACATTGATACCGAGGGCAGCGCGGGAGCCGTGAATGTCCTGTACGGCTCGGCCAACGGCTTGACTGCCACAGGCAATCAGCTCTGGTATGAGGGATACAACGGCTTAGGCGGTGAGCCTGAGGCCAACGACTGGTTCGGCTATGCTCTGGCTGCCGGGGACTTTGATCTGGATGGTCACGACGATCTGGCAGTGGGCCTGCCAGGCGAAAACTTAGGCACGGGTGATGTGCTCAATGCCGGCCGAGTGGCTGTCATATACGGAACGCAGAATGGTCTTTCGGCCGCGGGCTATCAGGGCTTTGCGCAGGGAGTGTCCGGCGTACTCAACTCGTACGAAGAGAATGATTATTTTGGCGACGTGCTGACCACGGGTGACTTTGACGGTGACCGCTATGTTGATCTGGCCGTTGGCGTCCCGCGTGAGGACAATAACACCTTAGTCGATACCGGGGCGGTGAACGTCCTGTATGGCTCATCGGGCGGATTAACTGCCGCGGACAATGAAATCTGGTTTGACGGCGGCATTGAAGAGGGTGATGAGTTTGGCCGCGCTCTGGCGGCCGGTGATTTCAACGGCGACGGCTTTGACGAGTTGGCCGTAGGGATTCCCTACGAGGACCTGGCGAGCTTGGTGAATACCGGCGCTGTGGACATCCTGTACGGCTCGTCCAGCGGACTTGACCGTCGCGTATCGAATGATCTGTGGCATCAAGATCGTTCCGGCATGGAGGATGGAGCTGAAGAAGGAGATCTTTTCGGCATCGCCCTGGCCGCCGGTGATTTCGACAAAGACAAGTACGTGGATCTGGCCGTAGGCATCCGCAACGAGGACGTGAGCACCATCGTGGATACCGGCGCCGTGCATGTCCTGTACGGATCGTCCAGTGGTATCGCTGTAACGGGTAATCGGTTCTGGCATCAGGACATCCCGAACGTTGAAGGCCTGGCCGAGACCAACGATCACTTTGGTTGTGCTCTCGCAGCCATACCGCCAGAGAGACACAAGGTCTATTTGCCTCTCATTATGAGATGACCTCTGGTCTGACACTGAAGTGTTGCGCAAAGTAACCAATGAGCCATCGCTCAATGGGTCTGTTGGCTGATATATAAGGGAGTGAACATGCATAACATTCACAGATGGACAGCGCTAAGCTTCGCCCTGATCTTGGCACTGGCTGGAACCTTACTCCTGCTAACGTTGCTGACTGTATCATCTCCAGTCCACGCTGCCCCGCTCATTACGCGCTACGTGGCCACTACCGGCGTGAACAGTTCCAATACTTGCACCAACAGTAGCTTCCCCTGCCGCACCGTGCAATATGCGGTAGACGTTTCCACGCCGGGAAACATCATCCTGGTCGCGCGTGGCGTCTACACCGATCTGCATGCACGTGCGGTTCCACCCGGTTACTTTGCCCCGGCGTCCGTTGACGTTATCACCCAGGTGCTCTATCTCAGCAAGACAGTGACCATCCGGGGTGGCTATACCACCGCTTTCGAATATCCTCCCGACCCCGAAGCTAACCCCACCACGCTCGGTGTCCCAGCAGGGCGGCACGCTCGGGTTGTCCTGATCATGGGCGATATCAATCCAACCTTAAGCGGCTTACGCCTTACCGGTGGCGATGCGACCGGACTGGGCGGCGGCTGGGGGAGGTACGATGCTGGTGGCGGAATACTCATCATCAGCGCCACAGCCACGCTTGAAACCAATCGAATCTATAACAATACTGCCTCCGATGGCGGCGGCGTGTACTTGTGGTACAGCCCGACGACGCTTCGCAGCAACACGGTCGCCACCAACACGGTCGAGAAGATGGGCGGCGGCATCGCCATGTGGGGCAGCGACGCCACGCTGGAGGAGAATACCGTCGTCTCCAATACTGCTTCCCTTCACGGCGGCGGGCTGTATTTGAACTACAGCCAAGCCACACTCCAGGGGAACACAATCATATCCAATACCGGTCACCACGGTGGTGGGTTGAATTTGAACTGGCAGAGCGCCGCCACGCTCAACGCTAACACCATCGTCGCCAATATGGCCAACGGCGGAGGCGGTGGAGCAAGTCTGAACTACAGCAACGCTACCTTCAACGATAACCTGATCGCCGCCAACGTTGCCGCTGCTGGTGGTGGATTGTATCTAAGTAACGATAGCCAGGCGAGGTTAGTTCGAAATAGGATCATATCTAACACTGCCAACGACGGCGGCGGAGTGTATCTGCATACCAGCAAGCCTGCTTTCACCAATACCGTCATCGCCGACAACTGGGCCAAATATGACGGTGGCGGACTATACATCACCTTCCGTTCTTCGCCTCACTTGCTGCATACCACTATTGCCCGCAACAAAAGCCTCGATGGCAGCGGAATCTATGTCACAAACGACCTGACGGCCTATAGCACCGTGATCATGACTAACACCATTTTAGTCAGCCACACCATCGGCATCACGGTAGCCGCGGGGAACACCGCGACCCTGGTGAGCACCTTGTGGTACAGCAACACCTACGATGGGCGCGGCGCTGGCGCTATCTTCACCGGCACACTCAACTATCGAGGACAGCCACGTTTTGCCGCCGATGGTTATCACCTGCTGGCTGGCTCGGCCGCAATTGATCGAGGTATCAACGCAGGCGTGCTCAACGACATCGACGGCGATACGCGCCCTGATTGTGTCCGCTGGGACATCGGAGCCGACGAGCACCTGGGAGGAGCCTGCTTGCAGCTCTATCTGCCGCTGATCTTACGCCAGTAGAATCTGTGACCCACTAGAAAGAAGGTTGACATGAGACGCCCCGATTGGCTTCTGGTTTTGAGCTTGACCCTGATCGCCCTGACATTATTGAGTGAGGCACTGCTCGCACCCGCTCGAGCCGCGACAATTGTTCGCTATGTGGCCACTACTGGCAACGACAGCGGGGACTGCACGACGATCGTCGGGCGCTGTCGCACGCTTCAATACGCGCTTGATGTGGCTGCGCCGTTGGACGAGATCAGGGTGGCGCAAGGCACTTATACGGACGCCGCGCCTGCAGTGGCTGTTATCACCAAGACGGTGAGCCTGCTCGGCGGCTGGGACAATGGGTTCACCATCCGTAACTCGGACA
>JAUQXC010000757.1 GCA_030834825.1 Thermoflexales bacterium | reverse complement strand
CGACGCCGACCACACCCACCCACAACATTGCTCGACGGATCATGGTAAATTCTCCTGAATAAATTCTTGGTGGCGGAAGACTGACCTTCTCCCGCATGCAGCTCGGCACAGACCGGTCACGGCCTCGCGGTGCTTCTTTGTTGAATCATTTTTATCAACCTGTGATTTGAATGCAAACTTACTTGCTGCTGTCATCGACTAACGCAGCACCAGCGGCAGATACACATGCTGCGCGCTTGCGCTTCCATGCCAATAACCGCCGTCTAATGTGTAACTGCCGCCAATTAAAGTGCCCGCGTCCGGTTGACCAAGAGTGCCGTCGAGCGTATACACACCGCCACTCACGGTGCCGCCCCCGCCATCGACGGTGTACCAGGTGATTTCATAATCGGCGGTGGGTGCAGCAGGGATAGCAGCTTGCGCCCAGACCGAGCTCGCCGCAGCCGTCAGGATCACCAGCGCGATCAATATCAGGTAACGTTTCATCACTTCACCTCCGGCGCTGGGTCGTAACCTTGTGGATACAGATAGGTCCCACGTTCACTGGCAGGCTTATCGCTCTCCACCGGAATACGATGGTCATTGGCCCACGGATCCTGACGAATGCCCGTGATCTGCCATGAGACTTTCAGACCCGGTTTACCCCCGGCGATCTTGAATGTATTGTCGCGAACTTCTTCCGCGATGTAGACCGGCGCATAACCGCCGATGCACGTCAGCTGATAACGGAAGTCGCGATTGAGCGCCTCAAACCAAGCGGGTAAGGTGACCACCGCCTCGCCATGCTTGTCCAGCACCACCACACCATCGTAAACGTTCTTCATATCCGGTGATTCAACTGAAGTGTGGACCAGATACTTGTCGGCTGGAGCAAGCGGATGATCGATCAGGAAATACTTAGCCGCGCCATAGATGTTGCCTGTTACCGTCAGATGACCCACAGCCCGCACGTTGCCGTCAAAATAACCCGCATAACCGCTATGGCTGTAGCCGAATACGCCTTTGGCACTCGGTCCACCATCGGCCACGCCCATGACCCCGGCGCCGTCAGCGACCGTGGACAGACCATACACCCCGATTTGCCCGTTGCCGCCCAAAATCCGCTGTACGTTAGTCGGTTGAGCCGGCCACGAACCATTGATGCCGTACACGCCCATTCCCGTTGGATTGAAGCCGGTAACACCTTTACCGCTCGCCCCTAAGCCGGTACCGAAAACGCCTGAGCCCTCGCTTGAACTCGTCGAGCCGCTGATGCCGTTCGCAAAACCGGTAGTGGCGTGAGCCAACCCCAAGATGGCCGTGGATGTCGGCGAATAGGTAGAGGCGACCAGTGCATGGCCACCCTGCGCGTAGGTGTTCTTCAAATTCAACAAGCCGTAATTTCCACCTTGATCACTCACCGAGCCGCTGATGGTTGCGCCGGGCATCAGACTCACCGCGTAAGGCGTGGCCCACAAAGGTTGACGCGGACTCAGCGTGGCATAAAGGCCAACTCCACCCGCCGGGCAACGAACGGCGATCTGCAACCACCGGCCATCACCCTGAAAAGCTGTAGGGCCAAACGCACCTGTGAAATTCAGGACGACATTGAACAAGCCGTCCGTCACGGCGACATTAGTTTGGGTCTCAACCGCGCCGATTTGAATTCCGCCCGTCGGCGGCGTGCCCGTGCCCGATCGATCCCACAAGCTAAACTGAAAATCGCAGTTGCCATTCACCGGCCCATGGGCATTTTTGAGACGGCCCTGATAAGTGAAGCTGGCGCCTACCGGACCGGGACCACCACCTCCGGTAGGACCGTTCGGTGAGATGCCCGTTTGCGCTTGAGCCAAACTCACTGTTAGGATCAACGTCATACACGCCACAAGTGCAACGACCGCTAACAAACGATAGTGCTTCATGATGGTCTCCTTGAAGAAAATTCTTGCCTCATGGCAGATGTTTCAACATGACTTCATACAACGCCAGGGCAGTGGCTTGCTTTTCATCACCCACCCGCACGCCGATGACAACCCGATCCTTTACCAGCACCTTCAACCATTTGCAATCCGAGTAAGTGCCCAGATAAGCACCATCGCCCACATCGGCTACCGGTTGAGCGTCTTTCAGCGTCCGTTTCGCTAGATTCCATTGATCGAGCGGATACAACTCCACTTCGTAAAAGCGAACGTGTTTGGCGTCGACGTAGTGGCAGCCCCGCTCGCGATCGAGCGAGCGGGTGGGTTTCGTCGAACCCTGGCGCACCGCTCCAATGACGGCCTCGACTTCGGCGACCGGCAGCAGCTCACACACATCCACTTGCGAAAGATCGATTCCGGCAGTGGTTGCCTCCGCTGAGACGGGTTGGCTATTGTTATTGGGCTTCGTCGTTAGTTGAGCTGGCGATGATGATGTAGGGGCATTCCCACACGCCGCCACACTCAGGGTCAGTACTAGAACGATCATC
>JAUQXC010000756.1 GCA_030834825.1 Thermoflexales bacterium | reverse complement strand
CAGGCTGGGGGTCATATCGTCAGTGTTTCTTTCCGGTCGAGCAATTGATCGATCTGGGCCAGCTGCTCGGCCGCCAACGGACCAAACTGCATGGCGGCGGCATTCTCACGGGCCTGGGCCTCGGTGCGAATGCCGGGGATGGGCACGACTTGCTCGCCCTGGGCCCACAGCCAGGCCAGCGCACCCTGCGCCACCGTGCGCCCATTGCTGGTGAGAATCTCGCGAATTTTTACGCGGTTTTCCACAATCTGAGCCACCCGCTCACGCGGAAATCCACGTCGGCGCACATCGGTCTCAACAAACTGCACATCCTGATCATACTTGTCCGAGAGAAACCCCATCATGAGCGGGCTGCGGATCAGGCTGGTCAAACCGGCCTGTGCGGTGAAAGCGAACATCGCGGCGGCCGGTTGGAGCACATTGGCTGCATGCTGGACGGCCACCGCGTGTTTCCCCTTGGCAAACAACTGCGAGAGTTCCACGTTATCGGTGCTCCAGCCATAGGTACGGATTTTGCCTTGTGCCACGAGCTGCTCCAGTTGGTCGAGCAGTTCGGGGACACGCTCGGCCGGAAAGTCCCACATGTGAAACTGATACAGGTCGATCACGTCCAGGCCCAGGTTGCGCAGGCTACGCTCACACTCGAAGGGCAGGTTGTTTAGAATGTCATCTGGCGTCTGGTACATCACGCGTTTGCCGGCTTCGTCCACATTGAAGCCGAACTTGGTAGCAATCACCACCTTCGCCCGACGATCTCTGACCGCCTGGCCGACGATCTGTTCGCTGTGACCGGTGCCGTAATTGGCAGCTGTATCGATCAGGTTCATACCGGCATCCAACGCGGCATGGATAGCGCGGATGGATTCGGCGTCATCCACCTTCCCCCAACCGGCCGGGTTCCCATCGAAGAGCCATTCGCCGCCGATGGCCCAGGCGCCCAACCCGACGGCGCTAATCTGAAGACCGCTGTTGCCCAATGTTTTCAATGCCATCGTTACACACTCCTTGAAATGGTGTTGTACTTAATTTACATCTTAGAGCGCACTCTAAGTCAAGCGGGTTCGGAAGATGATACCCACTGAATCCGGCGTGAAGTCCGTGAGCGGGCAGCCTGATCGATCGACCTAGCTGGGCCAGCTCAGGAACTCAAAATTTCACTACGACTCGCTCCTGGTCCATGCTGTTCACGTAAATACGCCCGCAGCCGATCGGCCACTTCCGCGATTTCGGCTGCGCCGCCCCTGGGTGCTCCCGGCCAGTCATCGACCTTGGGTCCCCAGTATTCGCGCGGTGCGCCCGGATAGCGGCCAATCACATGGACATGGACATGCGGGACACCGTCGCCGATGTAGAACGAATAGACGTGTTCCACACCTTCAGTTTGCAACAAGGCCTTGGCCACGCGGCTGGTCCACAACCCGATCGCTTGGGCCTCCGGCTCGGTCAGATCGGCTAGTTGAGGCACGTGCCGGTTAGATTCGACAAAGAAGTGCCCCAAGTAATGATCCTTCTCTTCGCCCCACAGTTGCGCGTGATAAATTGAGATCAGATCGTTCGCAAAGATGAGACCGCCGGGAACTGTGACCTCCCCCCGGTGTTTGCGACAGACCAGGCATTCAAGCGTTGTCAGGTTGCTCATCGTTGGCCTCCGGTGTGCTCATTGGGGTTAGTAAGACTTCGACCGCGCATGAACGGCGTTGCTCCGAACGCGCCACTCTTTACCCACCAGCTTGGACTCGAGCAGCCATTGGAAAACCGGCTGCCCGTTTCGAGCAGAGATTTGCAAGGTGTCATTCTTGGGCGAATATGGATAGATATCCGTGCGACCGCCGAGTTTAGCGACAAAGTACTTTTGCGCTTTACGGGAATCAGCCGTGAGTCGGGGTAGATAGATCTTACCCTGCCAGAGTTCATCCCGGCTGACAGTTGGTGTTGCAGTAGTGTTCATTTGAACGCTGAAAATCGTGCCGGCGCGATCAGCCAGTTGAATCTGAGCCGGCATTCGATCGTCAACGCAAATGTGGCCGGGAGAGTAGGGTGTGGCGAAGAAAATCCGCTCGATCCACGCAAAGAGACGCGCTGAGTTGAAGGCCTGCACCAGATAGAACGCGTCGGGCGAATCGGCTGCTGGACGTTCACAGACCACCAAGCCGATGGTGAATTCATTGGTGCGGCGACCCAGTGAGCGCAGGTCCGTCGCGCTGATGACGATGGCCGCCTTGCCTTGTTGATTGTATGGAAAGACACGCGCACCCTTCAAGCGATCCTGCCAGTAAGCCAGATCGGCTTCGGCAACTAACGCGACTTCCTTGACAGGTTGGACTTCGACGATGAATTTGGCAGCGACGTTCGGATTGGGCAAGTCCAAGGTGGGATCCTGATTCAGCGAGTTGGCGACTTTCACTTGCTGGCTTCTTGCAACATGGCACAGTAACAGGCGGCACAGCTGATAGGCGCGCGGCACATATACAAGCCGTTTCACATACTCAATAGCTTAAGTCGTCGTTAGACAGGTTGCTCAAAATGAAATTACGAATTGCACCTCTTTCAACAAGATGATTTAAACCCATCATCACCACGATAAACAGACTGAATCCAACAAAAAACGGGATAAGATACATTATCCCTGCAAGTCCAGCCCGATACTCTATGGTAGGCGGTTGAGCACTGAGATCGATGCATGCGACATATGGCCACGCTGTGTGATATAACGAGTGGCGTGCATGTATGAGACGCAAATTGCCGTCAACTCGTATAAAGCCGTTGTCATTGTCGATATCCGACAAAATTTTTCGCAGCGACTTTTCCATATTTTTAGGCAAGCCCTCTCGCCAAACCGGTATACCGCGTTTTATTGAACCGCTGAAACGTGTAATACGAAAGCTGCCAATAAAGGTTAGCAACAAGAATGCGAAGCCGTAATACAATGTTAATGTCTTGAAATCAAGTTCCAGTAATCGGATCAACGCTATCACAAGAACGCTATCGACCAATGTCAAGACGACAAGCAGCCCAACTTGGAGACGGGTCATGCCAAAATACCGATTCTTGCGGCTTGTTTTTGCAATTTGCGTCGTAGGAGTTACTTTCATATTACAGTTGACCAAAGTATGTCCAAAAGCCTTGACGTCAGCCACCACCACAAGCGTGAGCCGAATCCGTTGAATGTGCGAGCAAGGCCCTCTTTTGCGAAGCCTTTACCCAGAAACAACCTAGCCGTTGTCAGTATAAAACGAAGCAGCCATCGGGTCAATTGAGAAGTGTCACGTCTAGCGTATAAACCAAAAGCCCTGCGAGCATTCATCATCCTCACAGGGCTGCCTGATACCTGACAACTGATCACTGACGACGGCTCTCTACACCGGCCCCACCCAACTCTCTGCGAAAGCCAGGAAAGCTGTACTCGAGGGGTATCCGTCGGCTGATTGTCCCTGTTGTACTTCGCCGGGCACAGCGACATCATTGAGCTTAACGGATCCCGTCCGGCACGGGCAGATCACCGTCGTTAAATCATACGCCGCTGATCCCGCCGGGAACTTCGGCCAATTCAAGTACTTCTGATCCAACGGCTCCTCCCAGACCACTTCAACCGACACAGTCTCTGTCCGGCCGTGTGCCTTGTACTGCACGCCATCGAAGACATGCTCACAGGATGCTTCGACGTAGGGCAATTCGGTTACTGGCAGTCCGTGAAATTCGGGGAAGTGTGGGGTCAACACCTCAACCAGTTTGTGAGCCAGCAGCAGGTTATCCGTGAAAATCCCACCGCCGCGATATGACTCTGTGCCGGGCATCACCTGCTCATCCAGCCACAACACCAACGCGTTGCCTGTGCCCCACGGACTGTAAGTGCAATGCCAATAGCTTGCCACCGCCGTCAGTTGCTGAGTGTTCGGCGCATACAAGCGCAACCCCGGATTCTCGCCGCACATGAATATGGGACGTTTGATCTCGGCCATCATAGAAAATTCTCCGGGCATTGAGGCCGGCTTGGGGATGTCGGCTCTATTGACACTGACCACTGCTGACTGACTACTGCGCCTTCTCTACACCGGCCTCGTCGCGTAGATCCAGCGGCGGATCAGATCGATCTTGAAGCGGAACAGATTGCTGCGCGGACCCGATCGGGTGAGGATGTCGCCCATCTCCAACCGATCGAGAACCTGCGGCACTTTAGCAGCGTTATCCAGACAGCAAGCACGCTTGTCGAGCAGCGCTTCGACATCGTCGGCAGAGGCCGTCTCGGTGTTTTCCAGTAAGTCCGCCAAAGTAAGCAGCACCAGGCGTTCATTGCTCGACGATTCCGCCCAGATGAACTTGAAGTGCGCCTCGCCGCGTTCCACGATGCGATCCAGCACTTCGGTCACATCGTTCGCCGTGAGATAACTGCGCTGCGTTTCGTTGTGATACGAAACGAGTTCGTGGCATACTACCTGCGTGAAGTACGGGTGCCCGCCCGTCACGCCGATGATGCGCTCAATCGCCAGCGGATCGTATTCGAGGTTGGGCTTCACCGGCTCGGCAATCAAGCGCTGGGCATCGTCGTGCGACAGGAACGTGATCTTCTTGTACGACGCGATGTTGAACAGAATCGACCAATACTCCGCGCCCAGTTCTTCCAGCTTGTGCGTGCCCGCAAAAACAAAATCCAGCGGCTCTTCGTGCTGCATCAAGTTGCGCAGGAACGGAAACACCTCGGCATCCAGTTTGCCGTCTTCCACGCGCTTCTGCAACTCTTCGAACTCGTCGAACATCAACAACAGATGTTTGCGGTGAGGCTGCTCGCCGTCATGGGGATGCCGATCCGCTTCGGGCTGGGTCACCGGCGGCAGCACCGCGTAAACACTGCGCAAGAAACGTGAGCGGAAGAAGAATTCCGGCGAGTCGGCAAAATCCGCGCGGGGCGGCAGCTCCACCGTAATGCCTTGGTCTTCCAATGTGTACACGATGTCGTCAGCCAATGAATAGAAGAAGTCCACGGTGCCGCGCGCGGCCTTGCCTTGCATATCCACCAGCACGGCGATGTGCGTGGCGGCCATGACTTTCTTCAACCGATACAAGATCGACGTCTTGCCGGTGCGCCGCTGGCCATGCAGCACGATGACGTTGTTCTGGTAAGTGCCGAAGAGATGCTCCTGGATGTAGGCAAATACATCCTGGCGGCCCACAAACAAATGCTCGGTTTTCAGCGGCATGCCGGTGACATACGGAATCGGGAAGATGCGCACGAACGGACGGGCGGCCTGTTCTCCGCCAATGAATTCGATGACGTCCGCAAATTCCACCGTGCGATCTTTATCAACGGCATCGTAGTATTGGATGCGCCAGTTCACGCGCACCCGATCGCGCGACTGCGGCTGAATGGTCACTTCCACATCGCGCGCCGACTTCGCCGTGAGGATGTCGATGGTCTGCTCGGCGCCGGCCGTGACGCGATAACCCTCGCCATCCGTCACAATCAACCGCACGCTCTCGGCGATGTTGAAGCCGTCGTTGCGAATACTCAACGTCACCGGCAGCGCGGGCATGTAGTTCAACTGCTTGGTCTTTAACTCGGACACCAACGCCGCACGGCCCTGCAGATCTTTGACGGCGTTGAGCACCACCCCTTCCCATTGATCCAGCATCCGATCGAGCGCGCGGGCCTCCGGATAAGCGGTATGCACCCAGGTATGGCGATCTTGCACATCGCGGCGCAGTTCGCCGGCCAGCCGGAATGTCTCGCGCATGTTGCGTCCCCACTGCACCTGCAACAGGGTCCGCATGGCGTTCTTGAAATCTTCCGGCTCCTTGATGGTTTCAAAACGCTGCTTCATGGCCTGGATGTTGGGATCGCCTTCCCACAACTGGCGGAACGGCTCGCCCGCATCGCCCGTGGGGTGCAGTGAAATCCAGCCCTGGCTCATCGCTTGCGCATGACGGCGCGCCACACGGATCGCTTCCAGCGTGTTGTTGAGGAAGATCGTCTTGCTATTCAGATCGTCCACGCGCTCCACTTTGCGCAGCTCAGTCAACACCTGCGTCAGCAGTGCACTCGCGCGTGACAACATCACCGGCAGCGACGAAGTCTGTGCTTCGGGGATCGGTTCGATGGCCGAAATCTGGGAGGTGGTGCGCGCCAGCCAGCCCTGCCGCAGCACGTGATACAGCGCATCCACTTCATTGCGCCAGCGCCAGTTGGGCTGCTCGTCCAATGTGTCGCCGATGACGGCAATGGCTTCGGCGGCCCGCTCGGGTCTGGTGCTCAACAAATGATGCGCGGCGATGATGCGCGCCTGCGGCTGGTATTTCTTGCCCAGGCTGAAGGCCAGGTGCGGCAAAATATTGATCGCGTCCGAGTGACGATTGTAGGCGCTATACAGCTGCGGTAAAACCTGATCGGGGTTGTCGCGCAAACGCGATCGCAGGGAGAGCGCCCGATCGATCGGGCGGCGGAAAATCGGCGTCAAAATCAGGCCATAGATCACGCCCTGCGCCGCGCCGACTACGGTCAACGCCAACACCGTGCCGATCCCGCCCAGCAGCGGCAGCAAAAAGAACGCCGCCACCTGAACCTGTGGGGCCACCAGCGTGGAGGTGGCCGCCATGTCCGGCATGAGCATGTTTTGGCCCTGATAGGGCCACAGGCCGATGGCGGCAAAGAGAACCCGCGCGGCCGGCAGGTAGACCAACGCACCCACCACCATGCCGGCAAATGTGGCGGCCGACCAACGTGAGCCGAACCAGCGCGGCGGATCTTTTAGAAAGATGATGGCCAGCGCGCCAAAGACAAAGAAAGCGACGACGGCTACCGGCGATAAAACGTTCGAAAGGCCAGAGAGAAAATTAGAGATCGGGCGCGGCAGCCCGCTGAACACATTGGGCAGCGACAGCGGCGCACCTTCGGTCATGGTAACACTGAACCCTGCCTCAGAGTTCAGGTCCAGCAATGTAGAGGAAGTGTCTGACAGAGAAGTGAAGGCGATCAAGCCACCACAAATTATCCCAGCCAGCAGCGCGGCGCGCGTGGAGTCGTCATTGTGCGCGAACCAGCGGCGGCGCCCCCGTCGTATCCCCAACACCTCTAGCAACGTCAGCCGGTCTTCACGCTGATCGCGCCGCACCAGGCCGGTGATGCCGCCCAACAGCCAGCCGATCAACACCCCGGCCAAGGCCACGATGGGCAGGTCGCGGGTATAGACCCGGACCAGCACTTTCTGCGAGAACGTCGCCAACACGTCTTCCGGCAGAAGCGCGTTCAATGTGGGCGGATAGTTGAAGGTGGGAATGGTGGCCTGCCAGGCATTGGTCGGCGCGACCAGGATGCCGAAGACGGTCACCGCTGCGACAAGTCCGCTCAGCGCTCCGGCCCGCGCTCCTTCCGGCCATGAGGTGGCACCGGTGCGGATGGCAGGCAGCACGCCCACGGCGATGAAAGCGAAGAAGGCCACAATGCCGGACATGAGCAGACCCGGTGCCGTCGCGGCTGGCCGGATATCTACCGCAAACCACAAGGGATTGATGCGATAGACGAAGAACACAATAGTGGGATAGAGTAATCCCAGGCTGAGTAGTAAACCGGAGATCATTCCGGAGATGATGGCTTTACGGGTCATAGTTCAGGATGCAGGATACAGGATACAAGATGCAATATAGGCCTCCTGCTTCCCGCCTCCTACTTCACCTTTCAAACTCAATGGTCTCTTCATCCATAGCGCCCGGCGTCAGGACCTGCTCCAGCGCATGGGCAAATTCGCCGGCGCTGTGCCAGCGATCGCGCGCGCGCTTGGCTAACGCCCGGAAGAGTACCGTGTCCAAAGCCGCAGGTACACTGGGATCGATCGTGCGGGGCGAAGGTGGATCGGTATTGATATGTTTTAGCAACACCGCTGCGGGCGTGTCGGCGCGGAAGGGCAATTGGTTGGTGAGCATCTCAAACACCACGATGCCCAGGGCGTACACGTCGGTCTGCGTCGTGATCGTATCGCCCGCCGCCTGTTCGGGTGACATGTAATCGGGCGTGCCCATGCTCAAGCCTGTCTCGGTGAACTGCACCCCTTCCAGAATCTTGGCGATGCCGAAATCGGTGAGGATCGCTTCGCAGCCGTTATCGGCCCCTTCACGCAGCAAAATGTTGGCGGGTTTCACGTCGCGATGCACCAGGCCGTTAGCGTGCGCATGGTCCAATGCCGAAGCCAGTTCCTTCGTCAGCGCCAGCACCTCGATCGTCGTCAAGCGCTCGCCCTTGATGCGCAGTGCGGTCAGCCGTTCTTTCAAAGTCTGGCCCTGCACGAACTCCATCACCATGTAAGTCACGCCTTCGTAGATGCCAAAGTCGTGCACCTGCACGATGTTGGAATGGCGCAAGCGCGCCACCGCTGCCGCCTCGCGTTGAAAGCGTTCCATAAACGTAGAATCGTTGACCAGATGCGACAACAAGACCTTGATCGCCACATAGCGATCGAGCAAGGGATGGTAACCTTTGTAGACCTCGGCCATGCCCCCGCGCCCCAGCGGCTCCAGCACACGATACGAGCCTAACGTCTTACCCGTCAAATCGCGCAGCGTCGTCGATTGTTCGCCGCCGGAAATGGAACGCACCTTGCGGCGCTCACGTTCCAGGAAGGCCGCGAACGCATCGCTGAACGGCATGGGCTGGCCATCAACTTCCCGCACCAGACTTTTGGCCCGCAGAGCCTTCAAAATTTGCTCAGCGGCGCGGGGCAGTGCCAGCAATCCCGATTGCTCCGCCGAGTCGAGTGAGGCCCAGATATAGCGGTAGTGATCCTCGGCTTCGGCCGTAAAACGCTTGCGGATCTTCTCAGACACTTCGGCTGATCGGGGTTGGCCACATCCCGGCGCTTCGAACAGATGCGTCCCGATCACTTGCGTGAAGAAAGGATGCGGCCCGGCCAGTTCCAGCGCCCACTCGATTTCTTCCGCGCAAAACGCCGGACCTGAGCGACCAGATAACTCGCTCAAGATTAGACGCGCATCTTCGTTCGTCATCAGCCCGATGGGCATTTCCGAAAAGATGTTGAAGAACGGCGAGGACAGCGTGCTGGAATTCTCGTAAGTGAGATCGTACAGGCTGCGTTTGCTGGCGGTGAGGATCACCAGACCCAGTTCGCCCGCCAGACTGCGTAGCTCGCCGTAAAAGTCGGAATCGAATTGGGCATTGCGCGCCAGCGATTCGAATTCGTCCAGCATCAACACGACTTCCAGACCGGTATCGCGCAGGCGGCGCAGCGCGCGGCGGGCCGTCATGAAACGGACTTCACCGGTATCGATCTGTTTACGCAGCATCTGCGCCATATCGCCCGGCGGCAGCTGTGAGGCGATCGTGTCCAGCAGCTCCATCCAGAAATCGCTGCGCTGCGCCGAGGCCATGCTCTCCAGATCGAAGTAGACGAACAGGTACAACGCCGGCTCCAGGCCAAACGATTGCAGCGTGGGGGCATGGCTTAGGCGCGAGAGCAGTGAGCTCTTGCCCATCTTGCGCTCGCCGACCAACGAGAGGCATTGATGGGTGGCAATCGCGCTGTAGAGCCGTTCCAATTCACGCTGGCGGCCAAAGAAGTACGCCGGGTCGGTAATGCGATGACGGTTGAAGAAAGGATTGCGCAGTTGAGCCATAGCGAAAGTTTCGTCCAGGATGCGTAGAAAACTGCCCCGCTGCAGATTTCCGTCTATTCAAGCGTGAGCGGTAGTTTAACACAGCCCCATGACCTGTCAAACACTCTTCAAATCAGAGGCCGGGAACACGGGTTTCTATCAGATTGACACACCTACCCCCAGGTGTGAAGAAAGCTGGTGCAGTTTGACTACGCTTGCCCTACGTTTGCTGGGCTATTGCGCGACGATCGCAACCCGTGGGCGCAGGGTGGGTTATAATCTTGGAACAGAATGCCCTATCCAAGCGTTTTACAGGATAGAAACATTACCACGTTGTGGAGGGTCGTCATGAAGCTCATCAAGTTTTCAGCAGCATTGTTCAGCGGATTGTTCTTGATGCTGGCTGCTGCCAGCCAGGTTGCCGTCGCTCAGTCGAGCGTTGCACAGTCAAGTGCGGCTCCGGCAGCCCAAGGCGGCACCGTTCCCCGGCCAAGCTCGCTGCTCACCTATGCCTGGGTGGTAACTAACAACGTTCAAGTCTACGCCAAGCCCGGCGATGCGACGCCCGTGCGCGATCTAGGCGCGGGCTTTTTGTACGTCAGCCTGCCAGACGCCCGGCCCATCGTCGTGGGCGATCAAACGTGGTATCAGATCAACCGGGGCGAGTACGTCAATGCCGCCGACATTCGTATCATCCGGCCCTCGGTCTTTCAAGGGCTCACCTTCACGGCTACGCCGGACAAGCCCTTTGGCTGGATGGTCTACGCGGTGAGGCCATCGGCTAAAGCCGGAGACGCACCAACGAGTGACACCCAGCTGATCAACCGCTACACGCCCATCACGGTGTTTGAAGAAACCAAGATCGGCGACTTGTTCTGGTACCGCATCGGCGACAATCAGTGGGTCGATCAGAAGAAGGTCTCGCTGATCTTTCCCGCGACGCGACCGGAAGGTGTCGGCCCCACCGATAAGTGGATCGATATCCACAAGTTCGAGCAGACCCTGGCAGCCTATGAGGGTGATCAGCTGGTGTTCGCGACGTTGATCTCATCGGGCCTGCCGCAATGGGACACCGATTCGGGCCTGTTCCGGGTCTTCATGAAAATCCGGCAGGCCAAGATGAGTGGCCGTGAGGGCAAGCCGGATTACTACTTCCTGGAAGACGTGCCCTACGCCATGTACTTCAATCGAGATATGGCGCTGCACGGCGCTTACTGGCACGACAGGTTTGGCTTCAAACATTCGCACGGCTGTGTGAACCTGCCGCCCGCCGATGCGGCTTGGCTGTGGAATTGGACCACGCCCGATACGACCGACAAGAGTTTCGTGATGGTGGCCGATCGCAACAACAACAGCGAAGGCACCTGGGTGTGGGTACATGATTGATTTGGAAGTTGGCTGTTAGAGGTTGGAGTTAAACGGCGGACGCAGGTGAAAGTCCGCCGTTTTAATTGAGCCACGGCTATGCTAACGTCATCTCAACCTGCCCGCAGCCCGTCTACCAGATTTCTCTTTTTCCTCACACTGACTCTGCTGGCGATCTGCTTCATCAGTATCTATCACCTCACGCGTGAGAGTATGGCCTATGATGAAGGTTGGTCACTGTGGGCCGTGCGACCGATCGAGACCAGCGAGATGATCACACGCGTCGCCGCTGATGTTCATCCGCCGATGTATTTCCTCGCCCTCGACGGTTGGGTGGCACAGGTCGGCGAAGCGGACGCCGTGGTGCGGCTGTTTTCTGTTGCAGGTGCACTGATAGGCGCGGCGGCGACATTTGCACTGGGCCGGCAGCTGTTCGATCGCTGGACCGGCTGGATCGCATTGGCGGTGCTGGGAACGACCAGCTTCTTCGTCTACTACGCCCGCGAAGCACGGATGTACAGTTGGCTATTCGCGTTGACGTCGCTTTCCATGTGGGCCTATTGGCGCTGGCGGCAGCGACCATCACGCCGCGACACGTTGATCTACGCGCTTTCCATCGCCGTGCTGTTTTACACTCATTACTACGGCCTGCTCATTGCCGCCTCACAAGTTTTGCACCTGCTGCTTGTCTCACCCAAACAGATCGGCAGATGGCTGTGGTGCGGCGGTTTCGCCCTGTTATTCATTGCGCCCTGGCTGCCTGTCTGGAGCGAGCAAGTTCGCCTGCACCCCCACGGCCCCCTGGCACAACCTACGCCGACGACTGAGGCCACCGTGACGTGGTTGTTGCTCATGTTGACCAGCGGCCTATCGATCTGGATCGCCGCGCCATTTGTAGTGGGCCGTGCCCTGCTGCAGGTCCCACGCCATCGCTCTACGTTGCTGCTCTTGATCTTGTGGTTGTTGCTTACACCGATCACGGTGTTGGCCGCCAATGCCTACATTGCCCCGTTGTATCAACCGCGCTATCTCATCGGCAGCTTGCCTGCTCTATCACTGTTGATCGCCTACGGACTGCGTCACGTTTGCTGGAAACCGCTGGCCGCGATCCTGCTGATCGGGCTGGTAAGTGTGCAGCTACTGGCCTATCCTGCCTTCTGGCCGGACCGTCCGCAATGGAAAGAAGCGATCAGCAAAGTGATCGCGGCGCGCCATCCCGGCGGGCCCACCCTGGCACTCATCGCGCCGCAAAGCATCGAGGCGTACTACGATCGGCAGCTGGGATTGCGCGATGCGCAGACCATCGATCTGGCCGAACGAGTGCCAGATTTCGCCGAACTGCACACCCTCATTAATAGCTTGCAAGATGAGCCTTCCGTCTGGATCGTATTACCCACCAACGTCGGCGCGACCTGGGATATTGCCGCACTGCTTGATCGCGAGCGGCAGGTGGGTTATCGTGACAGTGTCGTCAATGTGATCTTCTATCGCTTCGATCGCGGCACGCTGGACAGTCGATCGTTTCGCTTCGGCAACAACTTGCGGTTGGAAGCGGCACAAGCTGATCGGGCTGAAGCCCAACCCGGCGATACGATC
>JAUQXC010000068.1 GCA_030834825.1 Thermoflexales bacterium | reverse complement strand
TGGGTAGGCGGCAGTGTTGTAGTAGCCATGTGAAGTCAGGAGGCAGCAGCAGCCCGATCGGTGTTGACCGAGCTGCTGCAACCGTTAATGGCTAACGGAACGGCAGTGCGTAGAGCAGACCGCCATTTTGCCATGTCGCGTTTTGCCCGCGCGTCAGGCCATACTCGGCAAGGTTGCGCTCAAACACTTCACCGTAGTTGCCCACCTTCTTGATCGCGCGGTAAATAAAGTCATTGGTCACACCCAGCTTGAGGCCCAGATCGCCTTCCACCCCCAGCAGCCGGCGAATGACCGGGTCCTCACTCGTAAGGAAGTCGTCCACATTCTGCGAGTTAATGCCCAACTCTTCGGCCTGAATCAGGCCATACACCACCCAACGAATGACATCCCCCCACACATTGTCACCATGACGCACGGCCGGGGCCAATGGCTCTTTGGACATCACCACATCCAGGATGATGTTATCGTCCGGGTTCTTTAACACAGCCTGGCCCTGCGTCGCCAGCTGAGACCGGTCGGACGTGATGCCATCACAGCGGCCTTCATCGTACGCCTGGAACGCCGCATTTTGATCTTCAAACACGACCGGCGTGTAATTCGCTCCGGCAGCGCGCATCTGATCGGCCAGGTTGAGTTCCGTTGTGGTGCCAGACTGCACGCACACGCTGGCGCCATCCAGATCTGCCAGACTCGCCGCAGGAACGCTGATCAGTGCTTTCTTGACCATCATGGCCTGACCGTCATAGAACGTCGTCGGTCCAAAGTCGAGTCCCAGTTCGGTGTCGCGCGCCAGCGTCCAGGTGCTGTTACGGCTCAACACGTCCACCTCGCCGGCTTGTAAAGCCGTAAAACGCTCTTGTGCGCTCAGGCCGCGAAAATCGACCGCGTCGGGATCGTCGAACAAGGCTGCCGCCCACGCGCGGCAGAAGTCCACGTCAAAGCCACTCCACTTGCCGTCCGGATCGAGGAAACCAAATCCCTGGAATGTGCCGTGCACGCCGCACACCAGTCGGCCGCGATCGAGCACGGCCTTCAACGTATTACCGCCCACCAGTGGAGCGGACGGTGGTGCGGGCGGCTGAGTCGCTGATGTTGCAGGCGCAGCACCTTCAGGGGTGGCGGGAACGATCACGGTGACCGGGACTTCCCGTGTCACGATGACGGTCGCCGGGGCAGACGGTGCCGGCGCTGGTGCCGCGCACGAGACTAAGACCAACATCACCATTAACATCAGTGTGAATAGAAACAGCTGACGCATTGTGCTCTCCTCCCTTGGAAAGTAATTTCAGAATGCTACGACAACATGCTACGCCTGCTTTGCACGAATAGACGTCACCACCTCCTTTGGATTGATTAGGTTGTTGGAATACTGAATGGGGTAATTCAATTATACGGAACGAGCCGCACGCGGTCAACCGAAAAATACAGGCAGACAATGGCAGCTTAATCACTGGCGGTCCTCCCCCCCGCTTTGTTATAATCAGGTATCCTTTCTCTGGCAGGAGATTTCGTCGACTTCATGAAAATCATTACGCCGGAAACCGCGCGCCGTTTGTTTATCATGCGCCAGCGTCTCAACGAGCCGCCGACTTCCGAAGTCAGGCGAACCTCTGGTTCGCAGGAAACTTCGGAAGTCCTACTCGACGTGGTGCGCGATTTGGGCTGTCTGCAACTCGACCCGATCAGCGCGGTCGCCCGATCGCATCAGCTGGTCCTGTGGAGCCGCGTCGGCCAGTACGATCTGGGCACGCTCGATCAGCTGTTGTGGCGCGAACGCAGATTGTTCGAGTATTGGGCGCACCAAGCCTCGATCGTGTTGACTGAAGACTACCCCATTCATGCTTGGCTCATGCGCACCTATTCACGCGAGGAAGCCACCGGGCAGGTCAGCCAGCGCTACCAACAGTGGCTCAAAGCGAATCAGAAACTGAAACTGCATCTCGTGCGTAAGCTCACACAGCGGGGGCCCCTGCCCGCACGTGTCTTTGAAAACAAGACCGAAGCCCAGCAGGGCTGGTATTCGTCGGGCTGGACGTCGGGCCGTGATGTGTCGCAAATGCTGGATTATCTCTGGATGACGGGCAAGATCATGGTGGCAGGCCGATCGGGCATTCAGAAGCTATGGGACTTGAGCGAGCGCTGCCTGCCTGAGTGGACGCCGCGCGATAAATTACCCGAACGTGAAGTGGTGCACCGGGCTGTGCAGAAGTCGCTGCGTGCGCTGGGCGTGGCGACCGCGCAGCACATCAATCAACATTACACGCGCAAGCGCTATCCCCACCTCAAGGAGGCATTGCACGATCTGCACGCAGAGGGTGTGATCGAAAAAATCCGGATGGGGGACGATAAGGCCGAGTGGTTCATTCATGCCGAGGACGTGCCGCTGCTCGATCGGATCGAGGCAGGCGACTTCGCCTGCGAGCGCACCACCCTGCTCTCTCCGTTCGACAATCTGATCTGCGATCGCGCCCGCACGGCAAAACTGTTTAATTTCGACTTTCGGATCGAGATTTACACGCCGCAACACAAGCGCCAGTACGGCTACTACGTGCTGCCCATCCTGCATGGCGATCGACTGATCGGTCGCGTCGATCCCAAGATGGATCGCGAGCATGGCCGCTTACACATCCACGCCGTGCACGCCGAAAAGGACGCGCCGCTCAATCACAAGACAGGTCGTGCGATCCGTGATGCGATTGAAGACCTCGCCACCTTTCTCGGGGCGACGGACATCCACTACACGCATCTGGTGCCGTCCGGCTGGCAGCGCGAGTTGAAGTAAGTCCCGCTTCAGAAGCACAAGATGAATTTTAGCTCTGTTCCGGGAGAGAGCATGAACGATCTGTATGTCGGGATTTACCTAGCAGGTTTGATTGCCATAGTCATGGGCGGTCTTGTTTTTCTCAGACGCAAACGTAAATCGTCAGATTACGCCAAATGGGACACACGTATCGGTTGCTTGATACTCTTTTTCCTGATCTCACCTGTCTGCATCTGTGTTGGCAACTATGTCCACACCACTCAAGTCCGCACTCCTAACGAGCAGAGACAGATTCGGGCTGATGCAGATAAGATTATCGATGCGCTAACGCAGTTTAAGCAAAGCCACGGTCATTATCCCGAGCAACTCGCAGAACTTGTCCCGCAATATCTTGAGACCATCCCGATTCATCCGCTGAGTTGGTCATACAGATACGGCGTCAAGAATGGCGTGTTTTTCTTGAACTTCGATGTACCCTTGACTGGTCTCTTCTTCGAGGCAGCGCGCTGGGAATGTAATTCGAAGAATCAAATTCCAGAATGCTGGAATATGGGTGATTAACGGTGTGAAAAAGGCTCTCGCAAAGCGTATGCTTAACCTCCGTAGGTTACGAACCTCCGGGAGGGTTCACATCCCCCAACTCCAGATACTCCTCCACCCGCTCACCCTGCACCGCCCAAATGCGTGAAGCAAACCCTTGAATAAAGTAGCGGTCGTGCACCACCGCCAACACCGTGCCTTCGAAGTTCGTCAACGCTTTTTCAAACTGTGTGCGCGAGGGAATGTCCAGGTGATTGATCGGCTCGTCCAGGATCAAGAAATTGCTGCCCTGCGCCACCAAGCACGCCAACATCAGGCGCGCCCGTTCGCCGTAAGAGAGCAGGTGATTGGGCGTCAACGGTTGATCGCCGGCGAAGAGAAAATAGTGCAAGTAGTTGCGAATTTCCGTCTCACCCCACGCCACGATCGCTTGTAGCGTAGTCAACGGTGTCGAGGCGGGATCGAGCACATCCTGTTCCTGAGCAAAGTAGCCCATCCGCACATTCACACCCAGCCGCACTTCGCCAGCCAGGGGGTGCAACCGCCCGACGATGGTTTTGATCAAAGTTGATTTGCCGGTGCCGTTCTCCCCGATGAGGGCGATGCGCTCGCCCTGTCGCATGGACAGCGTCACATCGCGCAGCAACGCCCGTTCGCCATAGCCCACGCTCACGCGATCGAGTCGCAGCACATCCTTGCCACTTTCCGGCAGATCGCCAAACTCCACCTTCATCTGCCAGCCTGGTTTGGGCTTCTCCACGCGTTCATCCGCTTCCAGGTATCGATCGAGCTTCTTCTCACGCGACTTCGCCTTGTTCGCCACTTTCTTCGCGATGCGTCTCACGTTGGGCTGACGCGGCGTGGTGCTGCGCTCCACCGAACGTGACTGCTCCATCGTACGCGCGATGTCGTGCTTCATCCGGCGGATTTCCGCTGCTTGCTGTTTATACGCCTCCCACTGGCGCTCGTGCTCCGCCAGGCTCTGCTCCAGATAGGACGTGTAATTGCCCGCGTAACTCCGCACGGTGTGCGTCTGCGGATCGAGATACAACACGCGATTGATCGATCGATCGAGAAACACGCGATCGTGCGAGACCAACAACACCGCACCCTTGAAGTGACTCAGCCAGCCCTCCAGCCATTCCAGCATCGGCAAGTCAAGATGATTGGTCGGCTCGTCCAGCAACAGTAAATTCGGCGCACCCAGCAGCACCTTGGCCAGGCCAAGACGGGTCTTCTGTCCCCCGCTCAAAGCGGCCACGGGCAAACTCAGCGGCACCCTGTCGAGTCCCAGGTTTTGCAGGACGTTGTCGCGTGCCGATGGATCGGGATAACCACCCAGCGCCTCCAGTCGATCGAGCGCAGCCTGATAGTCCGGCAGACGTGTGGGATCGAATGCCGACGCCATCGCCAGGCGTTCGACCTCGATGGCGGCCTCCATACGCGGATCGTGCAGCGCGTCGGCCAGCGTACAGCCGCTGGGGTATTCCAGGCCCTGCCGCAGATAACCCACCCGCGCATGTGGATCGATGAACACGCTGCCGCGATCAGGTCGTTCTTCATCTGCAATGCTGCGCAGCAGCGTCGTCTTGCCGCTGCCATTCGGCCCGATCAAACCGACACGTTCGCCGGGGCCGACGCTGAACGAGATATCTTTCAGGATCACCTGATCCGCAAAGGACTTGGAGAGATTATTCACTGCCAACAAAGGCTGCCTCCTGTAACATCAGCTGATCGAGCGCTTGTCCGGCAGCGGCTAAATCAAAGTATTCCCTCACGCGATCAGCCTGCACTGCCCAAATGCGCGAGGCAAACCCCTGGATGAAGTAGCGATCGTGCACCACGGCCAACGCCGTGCCCTCAAAGCTCGCCAAGGCCTGCTCGAACTGTGTGCGTGACGGGATATCCAGGTGATTGATCGGCTCGTCCAGGATTAGGAAGTTGCAGCCTTGCACCACCAACTGTGCCAGCATCAAACGTGCCCGCTCACCATACGATAGCAAATGATTCGGCATGAGCGGTTGATCGCCCGCAAAGAGGAAGCGGTGGAGGAAGCCGCGCAGCTCGGTCTCACTCCACGGCACGATCGCCTGCAACGTGGTCAACGGCGTCGAAGCGGGATCGAGCACATCCTGCTCCTGTGCGAAGTAGCCCACCCGCACATTCACCCCCAATCGCACTTCACCCGCCAACGGCCGCAGCTGCCCGCCGATCGTCTTGATCAACGTCGATTTGCCCGTGCCGTTTTTGCCGATGAGCGCGATACGTTCGCCCTGTCGCATGGACAGCGTCACATCGTGCAGCAGCACCCGCTCGCCATAGCCCACGCTCACTTTGTCCAACCGCAGCACATCCTTACCACTTTCGGGCAGATCGCCAAAGTCCACTTTCAGCTGCCACAACTGCCGGGGTTTCTCGACACGCTCATCTGCTTCCACGTACCGCTCGAGTTTCTTCTCGCGCGACTTGGCCTTCTTCGCGACTCCCCGCGCGATCGACTGAGTATAGTCTTTGAAGCCCTTCAGCTTCATCCGCTCGCCGCCACGCTTGACTGAGCTGGCCGACCATTCCGACTTGGCCGCCCGCGCTTTCATACGCGCGATATCCTGCTGCATGCGGCGAATCTCATCTTGTTGATCGCGATACTCAGCCCACTGCTTCTCCCGCTCGACGAGGCTCTGCTCCAAATAAGCCGAGTAGTTGCCGACATATTCACGCAGCGTATGGGTCAGAGGATCGAGATACAGCACCCGATTGATCGATCGATCGAGAAAGACACGATCGTGCGAGACCAGGAGGACCGCGCCTCTGAAATCGCTCAGCCAATCTTCCAGCCACTCCAGCATGGGCAAGTCGAGGTGGTTGGTTGGCTCATCCAATAGCAACAGCGTCGGCGCAGTGAGCAGGACCTGGGCCAATCCCAAACGCGTCTTCTGCCCGCCGCTGAGCGTCGCCACCTCCTGAGCCAGGGGAACTTGATCAAGACCGAGATGTTTCAGCACATTGTCACACGTGGAGGGATCGGGGTAGCCGCCCAGCGCCTCCAGTCGATCGAGTGCGCGTTGATACTCGACCAACCGATCGGGTTGAGTCGCAACCACACCGGCCAAGCGCTCGACCTCAGCCGCCGCATCCAGACGCGGGTCACGCATTGCGAGTGCAGCAGCCAGCGTACAACCGATCGGATATGCCAGGCCTTGCCGCAAGTAACCCAGGCGCACATGGGGATCGACGAAGACATTGCCACGATCGGGCTTTTCTTCACCGGCGATGATGCGCAGCAACGTCGTCTTGCCGCACCCGTTCGGTCCTAGCAGGCCCACCCGCTCACCCGGACTGACGACGAACGAAACGTCTTGAAAGACGAGTTGATCAGCAAAAGATTTGGCGAGGTTATTAACTGACAGCATGTTGGAACTCCCGTGAACCTCACCTAACGGTGAGGGCAAACAAAAAGCCGAGGGACACGCCCTCGGCCTATTGAGCTGGATCCCGGAGGCTTCAGGCGAAACCTAAGTTTGCCTGTCCCCAAGGTCTTTCAGGTCAGCGTTCCCTAAACAACGTACGACTTAGGCGAACATCTTTATCACGGGAATTCCTCGTTACGAAGTTGTCGCGATTATACCACGGAATATCACGCCAACCGCCACCGCGGCGATGCCGTGCACGCGAGGCCTATCTCAACACCAGCGGTAGATACAACTGGTAGTCCTGGCGCTGACTGGTCAGCGTGATATCGGCCTGAACCGTGCTCGAAAGCATCGAAGTGAATGTGGCGGTAACCACGTCAGAAGGTCCAGCGCCGATCGTGACGGCAACATCGTTCACGAAGCTGTCGCCGGGAGCCAACGCGCCGGTAGTCGTGTATTGGCTGGTCGTCGTCCAGGTGTGCGGGCTTAACGCGATATCGAACGTGTCCGTGTAATCGCCGGTGTTGGTGATCGCCACCGTATAGGTCAACACCGACCCGGCCGTTCCACTGCGCGTCATATCACCGGAGACCGCCAAGGCGGGATGCACGATCGCTTGAGTGTCGCCCCGCGCGGTCAGAATAAGCAGGGGATCGTTGGCCGACTGGACGGTCAGCGTAAAGCTGTCCGTCTGCCACGGAAGAGCAGGCACGTTAACTTGCACTGGAATGGTTGCGACGGCACCCGCTGTCACGCTGAACGGAGACGTGATCAAGATCGTCGTGGTCCAGGCATTGCCGGAAAGAGTGAGGGTATAAGCATCGCTGCTGCCGGTGTTGGTCAACGTGAAGACATGGGTGACGCTGGCGCCGGGAGCGCTGAGGCGAACACTATTGCCTGACAACGTCGCGGAATAATTGACGCCCACTGGACCGTCGGGCAGCGGCCAGGCATACGCACCACGCGCGCGCGTGAACAACGCCAGCGTAGTAAAGCCGCGATCAATGGCCATATCCCAAATCATCACATTAGGCAGCCCTGCCGTGAACTTTTGCCATACCGGCGGATTGGCGTTGATGTTATTGGTGTAATACAAGCCCCAATCGCTGCCGGCGAAAACCTGCTGTGGATAACGCGGATTGGCCAGGATCGAATCGATGGGGACGTTGGGTAAGTTGCCCGACTTGTCTTCCCAGGTGGACGTAGCGCAATTAACCGTACAGGTTACGCGGAACACATGGCCCGGCGTCGTCGGCGTGTTCTGGTTAAAACCGCCCACTGCCGCATAACCGATCCAGGGATTGATCGGATCGGTGGTGACATCCAAAATGGGGCGATTGGGCAGCGTCGCATTGCCACCCGTTACATTGACCCAGGTGGCGCTGTTAGCGACGCCTGTCCCCAGACCGTAACCATACTGCACGTTACCATCATTCGTGCCGACCAGGGCAATGGTGTGTGTCAACACCGAAAAACTCAGCTGATTGATGAACGAGCGTGCGCCCAGCGTGTTCTTCGTCAAGTCCGGGCTGTTGACATACCAGCGGCTGGCGGCCGATCCGCCAATCGCACCATTGATCGATTCGTAGACGCGATAGCTGCCCGCGATCATGTGCGTGCAGCCGGTCGGCGGACAATCGTACTTGAAGATCTCGTAAGGGAAGACAAAGCTAAGCCGATCACCGCTCCAGGCCCCCGAGGCATTGGTCTGCGAACCATACGGACCGGTGGTGCTAACTGCCAGGTTCCCATTTTGACTTTCCTGATACCAGCGCTGTCCTAACACCGGCTCGATGCGCGCGAACATGCCATCGCCGCCTTTACGCAGCTGCCAGATGGCTGGTCCTGGATTGCCCGACCAGACATACACGGATGAGCCGTTATCTTGCGCCCCGGCATTGATGCCTGGCGCCGCCGATGTGGCGAAGTTCGCCGTGATGTCACCGGAGTAAAACTCGATGGTGTTGAGCGAATCATTGAGCTGGGTGAACGTAGGATTGTCCGCGTCCGCATTCGTGGAAACGTAGACCCCGCCATCACTGCCGGCCAGCAGCATACTCGACGAACCCGGCGCAAAAGCCATTGCGTGCTGATCGACGTGCACGGTCGTGCCCCCGGCATAACCACACGTTAGATTTGTAAAGGTGTCGGCGCCATTCTTAGATTTGAAAATATCGATGGCGCTCATGAACACTACGTCCGGATTATTCGGATCAACGATCAGACCCTGGTCGTACCAGTTTTGTGTGCCATCTCCATCACAGCCACCCTGATCGGCGGCGGTAGCTCGCTGCTCCCAGGTCACTCCGCCGTCAATCGTACGCCAGACACCCAGCAGGCCAAAGGTGGAAATGTTGGCCACCTGGGCATACATCACATTCGGATCGCTCGGTGACATGGCGACGTCGATGCGACCCAGTTGATTGGTGGGATAGGGTGTGCCGCCGCCCGTACCGGTGGGCCAGCCATTATTCGATCGGGTCAGCAAGTTCCAACTGGCCGGACAACCGCTCAGCGGCAAGGTGGTGCTGTAAATGCCGTTAGCGCCATTTTGATTGAGATCGGGCTGCACCGGGGTGTTATGGCCGCGCGTCCCCACTGCCGCATAAACCAGCGTAGCACTGCCGCTATCACGCAGCATCAATCCGGTGATATCGTGACGCTGCGTGGTGAAGCCGTCCGTCAAACAGGGACCGGTCCAATGATCGCCCTGATCATATGAGAAGAACACGCCAGTCTTGGCGCCGACCACCAGGTTATTGCTGTTGCGTGGATCGACACGCACTTTGCCGATGGCTTGATACTGCGGAAACTGCCCCACTGGTCCGGGATAGGGCGGCGCAAAATCTGTCAAGCCAATCACGGACCACGTTGCGCCTTGATCGGTGCTCTTCAACACACCTGCGCTGCCAAATGAAAACGAGCCGTAGCGCAGATCGCCGGTACCCGCGTAGACCACCAGATGATTGTTGGGATCGATCACCAGGTCCCCAATCGCAATCGTTGACAACAGCGGGTCATCCGTGACGGACGTCCACGTCGTCGAGGCACTGCAACAATTGGTGGTCTTCCAGACGCCGCCGCCGTCAGAGCCCAGGTAGGCAATCGTGGGCGACACGGGATCGATCGCGACGACATTGGTCCGCCCGGCAACGTGGCCATAGTTGTAGCAATTCAGACAGCCATCACTCTGCAAAGGCTGCGGACCTAAGGACGTGAATTGATGAGGGTCCAGCTGCAAACTCGACTGGCTTGGGCGGCCCTGGTAGATCGTGCGGCCGGCCGGTACACCGCGCGGAATAGCGCGATCTTGCCGTTCTGCCTCCAGCAGCCAAACTTGATCGAACCGACCCGTGGGATAGGTGAGGCGCGTTGCCCAGTAATCGCCCTGCGCTAATAACATCTCGCGTTCTTCTGCTTCTGATTCAGCTTCCTGCCCCCGGCCAGATTCGGGCGCATAGCGCTCAGGTGCCGGCAGAGAACTGGTGGGGCTTCCCGAAAACGCAAACGCCGCCACTCCGATGAGCAGCAACACTGCCACTGCCCGTGCCACCACCGACGTTAGTGATTGATGTTTCACTTCCATCCTCCCAGGTTTTAATTTTCAGATTTCCGCGAAGTCAGTCAAGCGCGCTCAATCTTACTGAATCACCACCACTTGTCAAGCAACGAGCCTCGCTTCGATGAAAAGCGAGGCTCGTGCCAGCCTGGTCCCTTGTTCCCAAAACACTCAACGCAAAATGAGAGGCAGGAAGACCTGCCAACCTGGCACCATGGTCTGGGCCAACAAGTGAACGGTATTGCCCGGATCGTCCTCCGCGCTCAGGTGGGCCTCAAACACGATCGGCTGGTTTAGGGCCGTGAGCTGCACCGCAAACGACTGCGCAGCCAACGGGGGTAATGTCAGCGGTTCGGTGATCAGCTCGGCCACAAACGGCAGCTGCAAGGCAATATCGGGCGTCAGATCGTCGAGCGGCAGCAACACTTCGGGCTGGAGCGCGGTGAAGGCCTCCAGCGTCAGTGTCAGCGCCTGCTCGTTCACGATATTCACCGTCACCTGATCGCGATCCAGCCAGTTGAGCTCGATCCCGGCAAACAAGGGCGCCGGAGTCAACGCTGCTGTGCCGCTTAACCACACGGCCGCCGAAGCGAGCGTGCCCAGGCGCAGTTGAGGCTGAGCCGTGCACAGACCCAACTGCACTCGATCGATATCATAAACGATCCCGTTGTCGAAGTTGAAGCGATAGCTGTTCGTGCCCGCATCGTAACCGCTGGACGGATCGAGATCGCCGAACGGATTCAGTGTGCCGGTGTAGACCTGAGCGATGGAAGGCAAACCGTCGAGGCGCAGATTGATCCCGGTGGCATCATAACCGGTATTGTTGCCAAAACCCCAGGTATAGCAGTACTCGGCAGGTGGACGAAAGTCTATCGGGGCGTTGGCCGACGTAAGTTGCAGTGAAGTCGGCGCACGTGCCAGAGCGCCGTTGACCAACAAGCCAATCATCATGATCAGGCTCGCGGTCGCCAGCACGACAGCAGAGATGAGCATACTGGTGCGTGACATGACGCACCCCCTAAGGCTGCGCCGCGCCGGTGGGTAGGAAGACGCGCTTGCCCGTCACACGCTCGACGTCGATTGAAATGCCGGTCGGCGCAGTGGCCAGATCACCGGGCGCATTGGCCGTGTAGACCACATCGACATCCAGCTCGAGCGGGCTGAGGATCACCAGATAACCAATGAAGACCGGCATCGGCGAGGGCAGCGGCGCAGTAGGATAAGTGAGCCGCCACAGGTTATTACAATCGTCCATGGTGGCATAGTCCGCCCCCAACGTCATAGTCATGATCTTCGTCGGTGGAACTTGGCTCGGTTCGCGAATAGCCTCCTGGTTATTGACCAACACCAGGAACTTCTTGCGCAACGGGGCCTGTTTGTAAGCTGGATTGTGGATGTTGATCTCCGTGGCGTAATTGCCCGGCTTCAGGATCGGTTCACCCGGCGGCACTTGACCGGGTGTGGCAGTCCGCTGGAGCCCGCACACAAATTTAGCGGCGTAACTCCACACGTACTGGCCGTGCGAGATAATCTGCGCCTGCGGCATTTCCGGCGGTGCACCTTCACCGGAGGCGCTGGCCGCTGGCTGCTGCAGGAACACGCTGAGCAGCAACAGGAAGATGATCACTTGTGTGAGTAACACGACGGGAACGGAATACTTGCGTAACATGTGATGTCTCCTTTCTGAAACCATTGACTGATACAATTTTTCAGAACCGGCACCCACTGCGGGGAC
>JAUQXC010000755.1 GCA_030834825.1 Thermoflexales bacterium | reverse complement strand
CCGAGTCCAGATGATAATTCTCGCCTGCGCCGGGCGCTACAAACTGAGGATCCACGTTCGCGCCGGCGTTGCCGCTATCGTCGATCGTGCATGAGCTGGTGATGGGAGCCGTCGAAAAACCTTCCATGCTATTGCCCCAGGCGATGGTGTTGGAGACTGCGCTGGCGACGCCGGAAAAGCCCGAGCCGCCGACATTGCTGGCCAGCGTGGTGTGTGTCACGGTAAACGCGCCGCCACCCGTGGTACGGATGCCGGCACCCAGAGCAATGCTCACCGCATTGCTGTAGATCAGGCTGTTGGCGATCTGCGCCGAAGCGGTGGCACCTGTCTGGTAGATGGCACCGCCGCGATGGGCACTGTTGCGATGCAGGTAAGTGTGCACCACGTTCAACGTGCTATCGCTAACATAGATCGCGCCACCGCTGCCAGCAGCATCGGCGTCACTGTCGGCGGTGTTGCCGTAGAAGGCGCTGCACTGTTGGGTGAGCGGGTTGCACGGCGTCGCTAGGCTGGCCTCTGGGGCGAGAGGCTGCGGCTCAGTAGAACGCTCGGGTGCCGACAAGGTTGAGGGATAAGTAACATCGATGTTCAGCGTCGAGGTGTAAGCGGCCACTGCGCCGCCGTTATCAGTGGCGCGATTGTTGCGGAACGTGCAGTTCTCAGCGCTCAGTGTGCTGCCACTCAAGTAGAGGGTGCCGCCGCTGCCAGCTGTGGCGTGGTTACCGTCGGCGGTTTCACCGAACATGGCCCCATCACAATCAACGCGCGGGCTGTCTTGCGCATAAATCGCGCCGCCGTTTTGCGCCCAGTTCACCCGCAGTTCCGGGACATCGTTGGTATGGTCATCCAGCCAGACCCTTGAGCCACCCGTTAGATAGAACACGCCACCATTCCCGCTCGCGCCATTGGCCGTGGCAACCACCTTCCCATACACATCAAAGTAGGCGCCGTTGTCGGCGTAAGCAGCGCCGCCATTCCCGCTCGCCTGATTGCCGCTCAAGCTGAGCAGATAGCCGTTGGTGGAGTAGAGTTGCAACGTGGAGTCATTGTGTACATACAGCGCGCCGCCGCTCCCGCCCGCCTGGTTACCAATCAATGAGCTTCCGGCGCCGCTTGCCTGGAAATCGGCGTCGCCTGTCCCGACCACTGCCACCGCGCCGCCATTGCCCCCGGCCATGTTGTTGTGGACGCCCCACCAGCCGGTAAAGTCGAGTGTACCAGCGTCCAGGTAAATCGCGCCGCCGTCTGTGCTGGCGGCATTGCTGCGCAGCGTGGAGTCTGAGATATTGATGTCGGGTGTGTCATTGGCGGTAATGCCGCCGCCGGAGCCGGTGATGACCCGGTTATAGGCGATGACCGATCCGCTCAGGATATTGAGTGTGCTGGTGTGAACCATATGAATGCCGCCGCCGCCGATGTTGGCCGTGTTGGAGAGCACCTGACTGTTGCTCAGCGTTGCTGTGCTGTCGTAAATAAGAATGCCTGCGCCGCTTCCGCCAAAGATCCAGGCATTGGGGGCGTGGTGATACTCAACGCGGCTACCGTTAGTCAGAGTCAGAACACTGCCGGCCCATGCCGTTACGCCAGCGCCCCAACCTGCGCCGCTTGAGAAGGTGTTGCTGGCGACGACGGTGTTAGAAAGCAAAGCCTGGGTGGCGGTAAAGTACAATCCTGCGCCGAACACACCATCCGTGACCCAGTTGGCCTGGTTTGCGCCGGTGTTGCCCACGAAGGCATTGGTCAGACTGACCGTGCTGGATTCGGCGTACATGCCCCCGCCTTGAAGCGCGGCGCGGTTGTTGTAGAGGTTGCCATTAAACTCGATGATGCTGTTTTGAGCATAGAGGCCACCACCGGATCCGTCGACGGCCTCATTGTCACCTCCGGTCGTCGCAGCCCCGATGTTCGTCCCAGTTGCATAGAGAGTGCTGTGGTTAGTCAGGCACATTCCGCCTCCGTTATTGGTGGCGAGGTTACCCTGGATAGTCACGTTACTTCCCGTTAAATAAAGGGTCGCGTTGTCGGCATAAAGGCCAGCGCCATCGTAAGCGGTATGACCACCATAGATCCAGGCGGTGCCTGTCAGCGTGACAACTCCGCTGTCATACACATGGACTCCGCCGCCTTTGCCCTGCGCGCCGATGGCCTGGTTGCCTTCCACATCCGAACCATTTAGGATCAGTGTACCGCCCGGCACTGAGAGTCCCCCGCCGTCGGGTGCCGTGTTGTCATATATGTCGGAAAGCGTTTCGCCGCCGACAAACTTGCCCCACACGCGCGCGCCGCCGCCGTTACTGGCCTGGTTGCTAAACACCTTGGTGTTGTCCAGCCTCACCTGTAGAGTGCCAGGCAGCACACTTACGCCGCCGCCATTGCCGCCGTTGCCGCCCGTGATATCTAGATCGCGCAGCACAACCACACCGCCGGTAATTTCAAACACACTGCCGGTTCCGCCACCATTGATGGTGGTGGTGCCGGTGATGTAGGTCGTGCACTCGGTATCGTAGCCGCCGGCAATGGTGAGGTTCTTGCTCGCAATGTCCACCGTCTCAGAAAACACATCTGCTACCGCTCGGATGGTGTCGCCAGAGGTGGCGGCATCCACCGCGTCCTGGATGCGCCCGTAAGCGCAGACCCCACCATTGAGGCCCACCCGCGCGCTGGCTTCGTCTGCGCCCATGTCGTAAGGTGTGGCGGGCCGGATGTAGGTGACCGGGCGGAGCTCGTTGTCGAAATCACGCGCTTGTCCTGAGGCACAGCGGTCGATCACGGGGCTTGTACTCTGCAAATGGAAGTTAGCGCTGGCCGGGGCGATGAAGAGTGGATCGACGTTCATGTTTCCAGTGCCGGTGTACCCGCCTTGAACATCTGAGCAGGTAACCGTTTGAGTGAGATCGCTGATGTTGCTGGCGTGTCCCCACACGATCGCGTTACTCAACGTCAAAGTGGCGCCAGACATGCTGATGGCATTGCCGGTGGTTGCGCCACCCGCATCGTTGTGGGCCAGCGTGAGATCTGAGCCGGTGAGAGTCGCCCCGGTGAACAGGCGTACTCCATCGCCTGTGATACCAGTGGCGTTGTTGCGACCCACCAGATCGTTGTAGAGATACACCGGGCTTTGCGCGGCATAGACCCCGCCGCCCAGGCTGGCCGAGTTGTTTTCGACAAAGACTTGGCGCAAGTCCACCTCGCTATTGTCGCGAGCATAGACCCCGCCGCCATAGAGAGTGGTGGCGGTGTTATAGCTTAACTGGCTACAGCGCGGGCCGGTACAGGCATAACCGCCCAGGTCCATATCCAACAGCGAAGTATTGGTGGCATACACGCCGCCGCCATTATCAGCTGCGGTATTGTAATGGATCAGCGCCTTGTCGCCCATCAAGGTGCTGTCATCCAGGTAGGCGCCGCCGCCGCTGCCGCTGCCGCTGCCGTAACCGGCCGTGTTGTTAAGCAACTCGGCGTCTTCGTCCAGGTTGATGGTGCTGCCCTGAGCACGCACACCGCCGCCATTGCCGGTGGCTGTGTTGAGCGAAATTTCCGAGCAGTTGCCCTGGATGGTCAAAGTGCTGGTGACTAGATAGACCCCGCCACCCTCGCTGGCGTGGTTAGTGTAGATGTCAGAGCAGTCGGCCACCGATACGGTACTCTCGCGCAGGTAAACTCCACCGCCAAGCCCATTGCCCGTGAGCGCCTGATTGTTGTACACGTCAGCATAGGAAGAGAGATTCAACGCGGCGGCGTAACCGTTAGCAAATTCACCATATACGCCTCCGCCTTCTAAGGCTGTGTTGTTATGGATGTCCGTGTTGGTGAACGTAGCGTTGGTGCCCAGTAGGCGCAGGCCGCCGCCCAACCCGCCCGATGTGTTGTTGAAGATTTCGAGATTGCTTCCGTGCAACTGGGTATTCCAACGCACAAAGAGGCCGGCGCCGTTTCCGGTTGTGTTCCCGTTAACGATGTTCAAGTTTTCCAGATAGAGGTTCAAGTTTTCGTAGATGTACAGGACACGGTCTGCTGCACCGCCGCCACTGATCGTCGTGTTGGCCGACGAGCCGCTGGCGCAGCCGTTATAACCGCCTTGCAGGGTGAGGCTGATGATGATGGTTAGGTTCTCCGTAAAAATGCGTCCACCTTCCAGCAATAGTCGATCGCCGGGCTGCGCGGCTGCCAGGGCCGCCCCAATCGACGCATAAGTACAGCCATTGCCCACTGTTCGATCCACGGCAGGCGCATTGAAGTTCACGGTGGAATATTCGATCAGGGGGGTGTGAGGTTGGTCTTTGTCGGGGTCAACAACTCGTGTCAGTGTCTTGGCGCGACTGGCGTCGTCCAGCGCGGCTTGAGTCTGCGCCGCGGCCAGCTCTTCGGCTTCACTGATCGGCAGGGTCGTTGGCGGCGGCGGAGCTTTTTGGGCCAACTGCTGGTGCGCTGCGACGATGTCGTTCATCGCCAGATCGAGCGCTTTGCCATGCAGCGTGTGGCCCAGGGCCAGCACGGCCTCCGGGCCTTGCTGCTGTGCCGCTTCGAGCGCCGTCAACGCTGCGCGCAATTCTACTTCCTCCGTGGTCTCTGATGGGGGAACCGGCGTTGGTCGATCGGGTGGCCGCACCTCCCCGTCAGGTGGCGGTGTCGGATCGAGCCGTGGCAGATTCTCGACTAATGGTGGAGGCGGATCGTCCGCTAGGACACGGGCACTTAACTCCGGGCTTAAAATGGGAAGGTACAGTCCCATGATGAGACACAAGATCAAAATCAACCGGAAGGCCAAATGAGATTGAAAGAGTCGCACGTCAGTCTCCTTTCAGGGTTAGGCAAGTGATGAAGGACACGTCATGTCTAAGGAAAAGCACTGATGTGAAGAGAGTGTTAGAGGATCACATATTGACCTCCGCTGTCATTCAAAGATTCCATGGATTGTTCACAACGTTTCACCCAGATGCCACGGCGCGAACTCGGCTTCGCCGATGCCGAGCGCCTCACTCTTCGACGGCTCACCGGACGCGACGGCAATCGTCAACTTCAACAACTCTTGTGCTAAAGCGTGCAGCTGCTCACCGTCGAGCGCGCGCCCCGCGTTGAAGTCCATGTCCTCGATCAGGCGCTCGAACATGGGCGTGTTCGTCGCAATCTTGATCGACGGCGCGGGCTTGAACCCAAAGACCGATCCGCGTCCCGTGGTGAACAACACCAAGTTGCAGCCGCTGGCTACTTCGCCCGTGACCGAGGTCCAATCGTTGCCGGGTGAATCCATGAACGCGAAGCCGCGTGTCGTGATCGGTTCGGCGTAAGCGTAGACGCCCGTCAGCGGTGTGCTGCCCCCTTTCGCGATCGCCCCCAAGGCTTTCTCGTAGATCGTCGTAAGGCCGCCGGCTTTGTTGCCGGGCGAGGGATTGTTGTCGATCTCGGTGCCGATCTGGCGTGTGTAGTTTTCCCACCATTTCACCTGATCGATCAATTTGCGCCCAACCGCTGCGCTGATCGCGCGGCGCGTCAGCAAATGTTCTGCGCCGTAAATCTCGGTGGTCTCTGACACCACGATCGATCCACCCTGCTTTACGATCTCATCGCCCACCAGACCCACCAGCGGATTCGCCGTCACGCCCGACCAGCTGTCGCTGCCGCCGCACTCCATGCCGATCATCAATTCGGAGATCGGTTGCGGTGTGCGCTGAATGGCGTTGACTTGTGGCAGCAGTTCCTCTACGGCTTTGATCCCGGCCTGGATCGTCTTCCTCGTCCCGCCGAGATCTTGAATGGTGAGCGTTGGCGCTCCCACCCCTGCCGCGGACGGGGGACCCCCTGAAGGGGGCAGGTGGTTGGGGTGGGGGTCAAGGTACTCGATCAAATCACTGATCTGATTCACCTCGCAGCCTAACCCAATCAGCACATATGCTCCCACATTTGGATGGAGAGCCATGCCGGCCAACACGCGTTGCAATTGTCGATGCTCTGCGCCGCCGACTTGCGCTGAGCAGCCGTAAGCATGAGTAAGGGGGATGACGCCATCGACGTTGGGGTAGGGCGCTAAGCGATCGGGTGTGAAGTGCTGCGCGATCTGGCGCGTCACGTGCGCTGAACAATTCACCGTCGAAATGAGTGCCAGGTAATTGCGGGTGCCTACTCGTCCGTTCGCGCGGCGATAACCCTTGAACGTGCGGCGATCTTTTTCGGGCACGAGCTCGATCGGCTTCGCGTCAACGCCAAAAGCATAATCACGTGCAAAGTCGCCCACGCTCAAGTTGTGTGAATGGACGTGATCGCCCGGCCCGATCGATCGGGTGGCGAAGCCGATGATCTGCCCATAGCGGCGCACGACTTCGCCTTTCGCAATCGGTGCAACGGCAAGCTTGTGTCCGCTGGGAATGGTCTGCTTTACCACCACGTCACCCTGGTCGTCGATCAAGCGTGTGCCAGCTTGCAGATTCGTTTTGGCGACGACGAGGTTGTCGCTGGGATGCAGCTGGATCGTGGCCGCAGACAGCGGTAGCGATCCGGCAGCGGCGAAGAATAGCGGTGTTGAGTTCATAGGGATGTGACCTCACGTGCTGAGATACGGAATCGTCTGCGGGCCTTCGGGCAAAACGGCAATGGGCGCGTCCCGGCCCGCTCCGCGCCGATCGATCTCGGCGGCGATGAAGCGATTGAGATCGTCGATGGGTTCGAGATAGGCTTGCCGGACTTCTGCGGCGGGCAGCGTGCTATATAACGCCACGCGCGCTTTCAGGCAGATGCCGGCGTGAAGCTGCGCCTCCCATTGATCGAACAACGAGAAGCCGGGTGACAAGATCGTGTCGAGCAGATCGCGCGGCGTGGCGTGCTCGAAGAGCAGCTGGCGGAAGTTGCCGTGCGTGGGAAACCCATCGCTGCATTCCGAGGCACAGATGATCAAGCCGCCTTCTTCCACAATCTGGGCCGCGGCTGACAGGCCTTTGTCGGTCTGGTAAAGACTCTGATCGAGCGGATAGCCGCTGTTGGTGGTGATGACGATCGGGTAACGTCGGTCGCAGGCGACCATCGCGGTTTGTTGGCAGAAGGCTGCGCCCTGCGCGTGCGCGGCGAGCACAGCGCCGCAGAAGAAGCGCGTGATCTCGCGCCGCCGATTGAGTGTGACGTTGATGCAGAAATCAACCGGCAGCAGCGATCCGTTGTGGCGGATGACTTCTTGCGTGGGGTTGTGATCCAGTACGCCCCACGCGCTGCGCGGATGGCCGATGCGGGCGGCGTTGTGATAGCGCAGAATCGCAGCGATGTCGGCAATACCGGGCATGATGGCCTTATAGCCGCCCGAAAAGCCGGCCATTAAGTGCGGCTCGATGAACCCCAACACGATGCGCCTGTCGGCTTGCACGTAATCGCGATCGTAGTAGACGGGCTGACCTTCAGGATCGTAGCCGGCTAATTCCAGCGTCGATCGATCGTGCGCGTTGTGATTGACGATACAATAATCTGCTGCGATGTCGGCACCCAGCAAGGCAACGATCTCTTGATCGCTTTCGAGTCGATGCGAGCCGTTGCCGAGGTGAATCGTGAAGTTCTGGCGCGGCACGTGTGCGAGTTCGGCGAACAGCCAGGGCAGCACGCGCTGCGCGGGGAAGGGACGTGTGATGTCGGGCACGACCAGCGCCACTTTGTCCGTCGGTTTGATCAGATCGCTGAGGGGCGCGGAAGCGATCGGGTGGCGAATGGCCGCTTGAAATTCTGCGGCTTCAGCGGCTAGTCCGGGCAAGCAGCGCGGCTCGATGACGCGGACGTGGTTGGAGGGAATATCAACGGACAGGCCATGGTGGCCATATTGCAGTTGTACGTGCATAGAGAGCCCATCCATGTGACGATGTGCCCCCCGCTTGTCTCATTATAAGCCCGAATGATAAAAAACCGGCGAGCAGAGACGTCTCTGCTCGCCGGTTTTCAGTGGTTGGGCCGAGTGCTATTTCATGATCAACGGCATGTACACAAAATAGAGATGTCTCTCATAGACGCCCATGTCGAACTGCGCGCCAAACGGGCGCGCCACATTTTCCAGATCGCGTGGCAGGCCGCTGGCGCAGGCATCGATCGCAGGTGATCCCGTACCCAAGCGGTAATTCTCGGCGGCCCCGGCACCCACGAAGAGTGGGTCGGTCTCCGGGCCGGCGGTGCCCCCTTGATCGATGTTGCACGCGGTGGCCGTCAACGCGCCGAACGCAGCCTGGCTGTTGCCCCAGATAATCGTGTTGTACACATAGCTCTGCGCGCTGCCCGGCGAGAAGCCCGCGCCGCCCACGTTGTTGGCCGCGGTGACGTGTGTCAGCGTCATGGCGCCGCCTCCATTGCGGATGCCGGCGCCAAATGACGCCAGACTGGTGTTGCTGTAAACGAGCGTATTGCTCAACCAACCGCGCGCCGCCGCCTGCTCTTGATAGAGTGCGCCGCCGCGCACGGCTTCGTTGCGGTGAAGGTAGGTGTTGTTGACGTGCAGAGTGCTCCCATTGCTGTAGATCGCGCCGCCATTGCCATTGCTGACCGTGCTGCTGATGGCGCGATTGTTGAAGAACTGGCTGCACTGCGTCGTGCCGGGATCGCACGCAGTCGAGAGCGATGCTTCTGGTCCCAAGACTGTGTTCGGGTCCGATCGATCCACTATCTCGCTTTGACCGCGCAGGGCCGCTGGGTAATCGGTGTCAATGCGCACTGTTGAGGTGTAAGCGGCAAGCGCGCCGCCGTTGCCGGCTTGCGCTTGATTGTTGCGGAAGGTGCAGTTGTCGGCGGTGAACGTGCTGCCGCTCAGGTAGATCGCGCCGCCGCTGCCCGCCGTGGCCTTGTTGCCGTTGTTGCTGAAACCAAAGTCCACGCCATCACACTCCACGCGGGGGCTATCGCTGGCGTAGATCGCCCCGCCGTTGTCGGCGGTATTCACCAGGATCTGCGGCCGGGTGTTAAAGTAGTCATCGAACCACACTCGCGATCCGTTAGCCAGATAGAACGCCCCGCCGTTGCCGCCCGCGATGTTAGAGGTGGAATGAAGTTGCCCGTACACATCGAAGAAGGCGCCGCCGTTAGCATAGACTGCCCCGCCGTTGCCGCCCACGTTGTTGGTGTTCAAGTTAAGCGTCTGACCGTCGGTGGCATGCAGTTGAACGTTGTCCGCGTTCGTCACGTAGAGCGCGCCGCCATCACCACTAGCCGCATTAACGGCCAGATAACTTGAACGGTCACCACTCGCTGAGAAATCAGCATCAGCCGTTCCGACAACTGCCACCGCGCCGCCGTTGCCAGCAGCGCTGTTGAAGCGGAAATCCCACCAGCCTGTGGCATCCAGCGTGCCGCCGTCCAGATAGATCGCGCCGCCGTGCGTGCTGGCCGAGTTGTTCTGGAACGTCGCATCGCTCACATTGATGTCAGCCGCATTCGTCGCGGCGATCGCACCGCCCACGCCACCCGCTGCCCGGTTGTTAACAAATGCCGATCCACCCCGCACGTCGAGCCTACTTGTGCCGAACATGCGCACACCTGCACCCAGATTGGGAGTGGTGTTGCTTTGCACCTGGGTATTGCTCAACGTGACGGTGGCATCGTAGATGTAGAGACCTGCGCCGCGCCCGTCAAAGGCAGAGGGCAGGGCGTGTCGTTCGATGCGGCTGTGGGTGGCCGTCAAGACACTGCCCTGCCGCACATACGCGCCGCCGCCATAGCCGGTGTTTGAATTCGATAGGGTATTGCTGGTGATGACGGTGTTGCTCAGCGTGGCGTGGGTATTGTTGAACAGATACAACCCGCCGCCATTCAAGCCCGACGCGCCGAGCGAATTCGGCTGGTTCGTGCCTGTGCCGCCGACCGTGGCATTCGTCAATGTGATCACACTTGCTGTCGCATACAGACCGCCGCCCGAGTTCGACGCATCGTTATTGATGATGCGGCCCACGAAGTCCAGCTGGCTGGTCTCGACGTACAGGCCCGCACCCAGAATGGCCTGGTTGCCGTTACCGGCCTGAACATCATAACCGATGTTCGTCCCGCTGGCCGCTTTCATGACACTGTGATCGAACAGATACACGCCGCCGCCGTTGTTGGTGGCCTGATTCTGCAAGATGGTGGCGTTACCACCCAGCGAATAGATATGCGAATGACTTGCATAGATACCGCCGCCGTCGTAGGCGGTGTTGCAGCATGGTGCACTTTCGCCGATGAAGCTGGACGTGGTCATGGTGATGAACGCATCGCCCGACGCGAAGATCGCGCCGCCGCGCCCCGTTGCACCTAGCGCCTGATTCGCGTGCACGTCCGCGTTGCTCAGATACAACGTGCCGCCGCTGACATATGCGCCGCCGCCGTCGGTGGTGGAACAGTTGCCGGTGATGTCGCTGTTGTTATCCAGCGCATTCAAGCGCCCGTAAACGATCGCGCCACCGCCCGCCGACGCTGTGTTGTATTGAACGAGCGAGCCGTTGGTCAAGGTGACCTGGCTGCCGCCGCCGACATACAGGCCGCCGCCGCTCGCGCCGTTGTTATGCACGACATCGGTGTTGTCCAATGTGACGTGACTGCTGCCCAGTACATCCAGCCCGGCGCCGAACGATGACCCCCAGCCCAATTTCAGGTTTTTCAATGTTACAACGCTGCCGTTGCTGACATCGACCACGCTACCGGACACAATGCCGTCGAGACGCGAAACCGTGCCGGTGACGATGGCCGTGCAGGTGGCGTTGTAGCCGCCCTCGAGGGTGATGTTCTTGCCGCTGATGTCGATGTTCTCGCTGAAGAAGTCGCCCGCCACGCGCACGGTCTGGCCGTTCGTCGCGGCGTTGATGCCTTCTTGCACGGTGTTGTACGCGCACGCGCCGTTGACGCCCACGCGGAAAGCGTTCGGGGCCGAGGGGATGAGATACTCGATCGAGTTGGCGCGGGCCGCGATCTCGGCCTTTGCTTCGCTCACCGCCAGCTCGATCACTTCGCGCACCTCATCATCCGATCGATCCGCGAACGCGATCACGGCTTCCGGTCCGGCGTTGCGCGCCGCATCGAACTCACGCAGTGCCACGTTGAGGCGATCGGCTTTGGCGCGATCAGGATCCGTTGGGCGCGTGAGATCGATCGGGTTGATGGCAACCTCCTCCTGGCTGCCGCTGATGGACGTTATCGCATCCGATCGGCTTTGCTCCAGATCGCGCTGCCATTTTTCGCCGGTGCTGATTGCCGGGGCGGGCGGCGCTTGCGGCACGAATTCATCGCCCTCGCTGTTGGGAATCAGCGGTGAGGCTGGCCGCAGTGGCGCGTTATCGATGGTCGCTTGACACACACCCGCGTTGACGAGACGGCAGCCCTCGCAGGCCAGCGAGTAATCCTGCGGGCCTTGCGGCACAGTGGTACCGCTGACGCGCACCAGCCAGGTGCCTTTCTCCGGGGTGAGCACAGTGACCTGTTCTTGATTGTCGCGGTTGTTCACGCCGCGCGTGGCGTTGTTAGCGGGATTGGCCGGATCAAGAATCCACGGCCGCGTGATGACGCCACTTGGCATGATGAGTTGGAGATCGAGATTATTGATCAATGTCGGATCGGCGTTGAAGGTGGCTTCGTAATCGTCCCAGGCCAGCGAGACTTGCGCCGGCACGGCCGTGTCGGTGACGACGAAGGTGTACGTGTCAGTCTCGCCTTGGTCGATGTTGGCCTGCACCAAACCGCGCCGCATGATCAGATCGACTGCTTGTTGAATGCGCACCTGGCCGAAGCCCCACTGATAATCCGGGCCGGGATTGCCAAAGTCTTGGGCGGTCTGCATCAAGAGCGCTTTGGCGGTAGACGGCCAGAAGTTGCTACTGGTCGAGTAGGTCGTGCGATACTGCTGCAGCATCAACGCGATGCTGCCCGCCACTGCCGGCGTCGCCATGGAGGTGCCGCACTTCACCGTGTAGTCGTTCACCGGATTGTCGTCAGTGGAGGTGATGCCCAGATCACCGGTGGACTGGCAGCCGCCTGCCACTACGATTGGCTTGATGCGGCCATCGTCGGTGGGGCCCCACGAACTGAACGTGGTCATGCTGTTGTTGTTGGTATTCGACGCGCCCACATGAATGGGATTCTTGGCGGCAGCCGGCGGCGCAGTGGTGCTGTAGCCAGTGGCGCTGCATGCGCTGGGCCGTTCGTTGCCCTGCGCCCACGTGGTGATGTATTTTTCGCCCAGGCCCACCACGCCGTTGCCACCGCGCACGATCTGATCGATCAGGACATCGCTTGCGCCGTAGTTGCCCATGATGGTGCACGAGTAACCGTTGAGATAGATGTTGCTGCCCAGGCTGGCCGTGCCCAGATCGGCGCCGTAAGTATTCTGGGCTGCCGCCCAATCAGCCTCGATGTCTGGAACGTTCTGATAGAAGATCGGGCCGGTGCCCAGGTAGGTGGTGCCATACGAGAGCAGATCGACGTTGGGGGCCATGCCGCGCCATTGCAGCGCCGTGCCACCCTGTGCCGCGCTGTTGGCGCCGCTGCCGCCCACCGTGCCGGCCACATGCGTGGAGTGATCGCTGACGGCGTCGGCATCGCCGTGAATCAGGCGTGTTCCAAAGTCGACGTGGTCGCCAGCCTGACCGCTGTCGTAAACCAGCACATCAATGCCAGTGCCGTTTAAGCTGTAGGGAGCGGCATTGACGGTGGCGACACCGATCTGATTGCGGATGCCGTCGTTGGCTTCGCCCAGCGCAGGTCCGGCCGCTTCGATCCATTGAATGGCGTCTGCGGCGGCCAGCGAGGAGATCGCTTTGGCAGGCATTTCCACCACCAACATACGAATGCCGCTCACTTCGCCGACGATCTTGCCGCCAGCCTGCTCAACCAACACACGGCCGGTTTCGATCGACTCATCTTGATGCATGACGACGGAGACCGCGGCTGTGCCATCGGGTGCGAGGTTCCACGATCCCCATTGGCCGGCGCGAATCATCGGATCGAGTTTATCGGCGACGATCAACGGACCGGCCCAGGTGATGCCCGGCAAACTCAAGACGGCTGCCGGATCACTCGCCGGAACCGAAGCGATCCACGCATAGTCCGGCACATAGGCCAGCAGTTTCACGCCGCGCTGCGCGAATTGGGCTTTAGCCTGATCGCGCGGAATGAAATCGAGCTGCAACAAGATGTGAATGCGGTCGCCACCCGATCGGGCGAGTTGGCGCAGAGCCGCGCCATCGGGTGTACCCGGGATCAGATCGCCGGACTTCAGCTGGATGGGGTGCGTAGCGAGAGGCTCAGGTTGAGACGCCAAAATGGGTTCGACTGAAAGCGAAGGATTCAGCGGTGCGGCAGACGCGAGGGCCTGGGTCACCGCTCGATTGGCTGGCGCTGCGTTGACGAATGAACCGGCGTGCGCCGAGGGAATAATAGGCATTAACAACAGTCCGACGACGACAAACAACGAGGCAACACGCGCTAAACTAGGCAACATGACAGGTCTCCTTACTTGGCTTGGCCAGGATCAAACTAACACGGCCCAGTGGCTTGAGCTGAGCCGGACGAGGACGTTTTTCATTGTGCCCAAGTCGGAAAAGGAAGTCAATGTCGTCGGGGTTAGATTTGAGTAAGTGCCAAACTACGCTATCGCCGCGCTAGTCGTGAGAAGTTGTTAGTGGGTTGGAAAACGCGAGAAGCACTTTGGCGTTGCACGGTTGGCGTTTGTGATTGCTGCGCCAAGCAGGGCGGCCTAGCCTGCAAAACAGCACGGCACTCTCGAGCTGGAAAGCGCCGTGCTGGGTCTTGAATTTTGAGGCGAGAACTGGCGATTAGTTTTTCAATACGATGGGCAAGTTGAGGCGATAAATCTGCCATTCATAGACGCCCATGTCGAACTGCGTGCCAAACGGACGCGTACGGTTTTCGAGATCGCGCGGCAGGCCGCTGGCGCAGGCATCAATCGCAGGCGATCCTACGTTCAGATGATAGTTCTCTGCTGCACCGGCCCCTATAAACAGTGGATTGGCACTACTCCCAAAGTGACCGGCTTGATCGATGTTGCATGCTCTTCCACCGATGGGTG
>JAUQXC010000754.1 GCA_030834825.1 Thermoflexales bacterium | reverse complement strand
GCGCTCCCCGCTCGCAATGACGACGAATGGACACTACCATCACATCAAGCAGCACTTCCGGGGTTGGGAGATCGAAACCGATCGACCATGCTTCGATCCACAGCTGCCCACGCTCTTCGATTTTCGCACAACGCAAGCCGGGCACATGCGCTTCGTTTACACGTTGCCTTTTACCGAAAAGCGCGCCTTGATCGAATACACCTTGTTCTCCGCCCAGGTACTTCCTTCAGAAGAATACGACGCGGGCTTGAGGACTTACATTGAAGCGGGATTGAACATCCAGCAGTATCAGATCAAACATGTGGAAGCGGGCGTGATCCCGATGACGGATCAGCCTTTCCCGCGCCGCCTGGGTGGGCGCGTCATGTCGATCGGGACCAAGGGCGGTCGTGTCAAACCCTCCACCGGCTATGCCTTCCTGCGCATTCAACGCGACTCGGCGGCGATCGTGCAATCGTTGGTCACACACGATCAGCCATTCGATCTTCCAGCGCGGCGCCAGCGCTTTGGCCTGCATGATTCGATTCTGCTCAACATCATGACGCACCACCCCGACGCTTTGAAGCCGATCTTCACACTCATGTTCAAGAACAATCCCATCCAACGCGTGTTCCGCTTCCTCGACGAAACCGCCTCATTCCGGGAAGAAGTGGGCTTCATCGCCTCGCTGCCACCGTGGCGGTTTTTGCAGGCGCTGTTTCGGCTGAAAGTACTACCGCGTGCGTAAAATTAGAGCAAATTGCTGTTGCCATGATGGCATTGCTCCCGCTGGATGAAAATCCAGAGGCTGGGAACGGCGGATTATCATCCGCCTTGAGCATCAATCGAGTAGCAATTTGCTCTAGAAACCGGGTTTCTCCACACCGGTCGTCCATTCCAACTGAATGACAGAAACCCGGTTTCTGCCACCGTTCGAGTTGTGCTATAACAGAGGAATCTACTGCAAACTCAGGAGCCTGCCATGCCTTCCAAGCTAGATCGACTGCGCGACGTCTTGCGGGTGCCCCCCGGTAAAAGCATCAACCTGAAGCGGGACTACGATCCCGGTTACACGGGCGACTTCGCCAAGAAGAAAGATGCGCAGGAATTGTTGGCCGCGGGCATCCAGCAAATGGCCGAGTATCAGAGCCAGCTCTACGCCCAGAATACCTACTCGCTGCTGATCATCTTGCAAGCCATGGATGCCGCCGGCAAAGATGGCGTCATCAAACACGTCATGTCGGGAGTGAATCCGCAGGGCATGCAGGTCTTCAGCTTCAAAGCGCCCAGTGATGAGGAACTCGATCACGACTACTTGTGGCGCAACTTTAAGGCCCTGCCCGAACGGGGTCGCATCGGCATCTTCAACCGCTCGTATTACGAAGAAGTGCTGGTGGTGCGGGTGCATCCCCAAATTCTCGAGCGGCAGCGCCTGCCGCCGGAGTTGAAGGGCAAGGGCATTTGGAAACGCCGCTTTGACGAGATCAACGCCTTCGAGAAATACCTGAGCCAGAACGGCAGCGTGGTCTTGAAGTTCTTCCTGAATGTCTCCAAGGCCGAGCAGAAGAAACGCTTTCTGGAACGGATTGAATTGCCGGAAAAGAACTGGAAGTTCTCCGCAGACGATGTGCAGGAACGCGCACATTGGGATGAGTATCAGGCCGCTTACGAGGACATGCTCAATCACACCAGCACAAATCATGCGCCGTGGTACGTCGTGCCGGCCGATCACAAATGGTTCACGCGTCTGGCGGTAGCTGCTGTGATCAACCAGACCCTGCGCGATCTGAAACTGGCCTATCCTGTTATAAGCGAGGAACACCAACAGGAATTGCTCAAATCTAAAGAACTGTTGGAGAACGAAGCGTAGACCGTAGTTTGCGGCCACAAAGAGAATCTGCCGTGGACTAAACCTCGCCCACGGCAGACCAAGCTCACGGGTAAAGGGGGTCTTGAACCCCGTAGGTGATGCATCCCCCGTCGTCACACTCAGGCAGAGCACTGCCCGCTGGACGGTCTGTACAACAGTCTCTCAGCGATTGTTGTACAGAGCGGTGATCAGCGCACCATTGCTGCTGTCACCAGACAACTCCCAGAAGAAGGCGCCGCCGAGGTTCTGGTTTCGTTTGTAGGTCATCTTCCCGGCGATGGTGCTCGGGGTATCATAGTTCCACCATTGACCGCCACAGTAGGCATAAGCCGTGCCGGCTACAGTGCCGGTCGCGGGGCATCTGCTGGCCAGAACCTTGTAATCTTCGATCCCTTGTTCATATGTCCCTGGCGCGGGGCCGCTGGCTGGCTGGTTTAGACCGCCGTTGACATTGCTGACACCGGTCCATCCACGGCCATAGAACCCAATGCCCAACAGCAGCTTGCTCGCGGGTACGCCCTTCTGCTTGTACAGCTGGATGGCATAGTCGCTGTAGAAGTTAGGCGTAGGAATGCCCGAGTAAGAATACAGCGCCGAGTGTAGCGCTGTCGGTCCCTGGGCCGCCCAAGCGCCAAAGAAATCGTATGTCATCACGTTGTACCAATCGACATACTGGGCAGCGCCTCCGTAGTTGGCGGCGTTAATCTTGGCGTAGCCAGCCGGCACCGCGGCCGTGACAAGATAGGATGAACCAAACCGATTCCGCAGGGCCTGCATCAACCGCACGAATGCCTCCGGCCCACTGGTATCGCAGCTCAGACCACACTCGTTTGGATATTCCCAATCGATATCAATTCCGTCAAACACATCCGCCCAGCGCGGGTCCTCGATAAGGTTGTAGCAAGAGTTGGCGAAGGCCGTGGGATTGGCCGCAGCCTGCCCGAAGCCACCCGACCAGGTCCAGCCGCCGAAAGAGAACAGCACTTTGATATTCGGATACATTTGTTTGAGTTTGCGCAGCTGGTTGAAACTGCCGCGTAGCGCGCCTGCATCCCAGGTATCGGCTACCCCATCGACACTTTCCGCCGCGCTGTAGAAGCGGTCGTAATCGGCGTACGTATCGCCCAGTACGCATTGACCGTTTGTGACGTTGCCAAAGGCGTAGTTAATGTGGGTCAGCTTGGAGGCCGAGCCGCTCGTGACGATATTCTTGACATGATAGTTGCGCGCGTACACGCCCCACTGCACAAAATACCCAAGAATTTTGCTGCCTCCTGGGGGCGGCGTAGTCGGCGGTGGCGTCGTAGGTGGAGGCGTCGTTGGTGGCGGTGTCGTCGGCGGTGGTGTAATGGTCGGTGTGCCACATGCCCCTTGGTCTCTCCACACGCCCCATTGACCGGTGGTACCCGGCTCTTCCCCCTGCGTCCACCACTCGGCGCGCCATTGATGGTTATTGTGCGAAACGACATTTCCGCCTACATAGACAGCGGTGCGGCTCCAAGCTGGAGCAGTGCAGGTGCCGGGCGGGGGTGTAGTGGGCGGCGGCGGCGTGGTAGGTGGCACTGTCGTGGACGGCGGCGGAGTGACCGCACCCGCGACTTCCCAAAGTGCAGGAACATTGGGAGGTTCCCAACCCACTAGAGATGTATGGGCTTGGCGACAGCGATATGTAACATTGTTGTAAGTGACGAGCGCGCCAACAGCATAGGAGGTATTTGGCTGCCAGGCAGAAGCCTGATACTGCGGGGCCGCGCTGGGCGCACCCCAAGTCCCCGGGATACTCATCGTAAAGAAGGCAAGCATGACGAGCAGTGTCACGCCTACAACGACTTTCGCTCTGCGAAAATCATGATCTGACATGAGATTTCTCCTTGGGAAAGGTAGCCTATTCGAACTACTCGCCCGATAGGCAGCTCGCTTATATCGAGTCGTACTGCGCTGGGCTCAACGCCTTATACTAACGAGGGGGAGAAGTAGCAGGCGGGCCACCGCTTGTTTCAGGCATGCGACAAGCGGATCAGCAATGATGGTGTTCTACTCTCTCTGTTCCTCCTCCTTTCTTCAGTCTAGGTCGCCGGGCTTGGGCAAGTGACTGCATCTTCGGTCAGAGTGGAGGCTTAGCCGGATCCGTCGCGTCGCCCAGCGCGTCGTCAGCGCACTGCGTCGGTAACAATGGAACTTAGCCGGGTAAAATGTGTTCCAACCATAGCAAAAGATCGTCTTCCAAACGTCCAGAAACCGTCCAGAGAATTATACGGATGGCATACTTTAGCATATTACCAGCTAGTACTTTGGTAACAAAGTGATAAAAGCAGATCGATCCGATCGGAAGGGCTTGCGCCAGGTCTGACGTGGAAAATGACACGTGAAATTGCAAACGGGCGTGAGTGCTCACGCCCGTTCTGTGTCGTGAAGTTTCAGCCGCTCGGGTATTCCAATAGCAGCGCGCTAGACAGCAGTAACCTGATAGATCTGTATGAGGTTACCGCAAGTATCATTAAACACGGCGACCGTCGTCGTCCCCATGTTAGTCGGCTCCATCGCAAACTCCACGCCCAGTTTTTTCAGTCTGGCATACTCTTGTTGTATGTCGTCAACTTCAAAGGCCGTGAACGGTATCCCGTCGTTAAACAGAGATTCTTTGAGCGCTTTCATTGCCGGGTAATCAGCGTTTGGCTCAAGAAGCAACTCGGTCCCGTTCGGCTCTTCCGGCGAGACAACGGTTAGCCACCGCGCCCCCCCTCCCAATGGGATATCTCGCTTTTTCACAAAGCCCAAAGCCTCTGTGTAGAACTTCAACGCTTTGTCGTAATCAGCGATCGATACACTGGTCAATTTAATCTTCATCTGGATTCATCCTTTCCTCAGAAGCTGAGTAGCCGCACTGCAACTGAGCTGCCGAAACTCGCTGGGGCTGAGGCCATATCGCCTTTTGAAGGCTTTACCAAAGGCCGCGTGACTATCATACCCCGCCGCCAACGCAATTTCGGTAATATCTACGGCCCCCATCCGCAGTTTTCGCCCGGCCCGTTCCAGGCGCACGCGCCGGATATGGGTGGCAATATTCTCGCCGACACAGGCGGTGAAGATGCGATGAAAGTGGGGCACGGAGAAACCGGCAACGGCCGCCAGCACTTCTCGTTTCAGCGGCTCGTTGATGTGCTCGCGAATGTACCGTTCGACAGCGTTGATGCGCTCGTCATAGCCGAGCAAGCTTTGTTCATCAGTTGCCATGCAAAAATTATAACAGCTCAGAACAGCCGTTCGCTACTCCAAATGTATCATTTCGTGCTACCGCGTCAGCCGCCTGAAGCAAAAGCGGCACATATCGCTGCCGTAACCCAGCGTGGTGGGCAGTTCAAATGAAAAGCCATGCCGGGCTTGTTCGATGGCCGTGGCCCAGATCCAATCCCACTCGCACAAGATCTGCATGAGTTCAGGCACGTCATTGGCCAAAGCGAACTGATGATAGAAGCAGCGTTTGACGTGAAGAATGTAACCCTGCTGGTCGTCCTGATGTCTTTCAAAGGTGAATGTCTTTCCGAAGAAATATTCCTCGCGTTGCTTTGAAGCGTCGACTAACACCAGCATCGGATCGGGAGCATAGTCAAGCGCAGACTTGACGCCCTCTTGGATGGCGGTCCGAGTCGGCTCTAGGGCAGCGCGGGTCAATAAAGCCAGGGCTTCTGCTTTGGGCATCAGTTCCACGAGCGTGCGGTAACTCGCGAGCAGCAACGCCATGAAGCGTAGATGGAAGCGGCTTGGTTCGTCGTCAATCCAGCTAGCATGTTGTTGTTCGATAGTGGCTTGAGTCTGGCGGATGGCCCGATCGATTTCCTGGGCGCGTTGAGGGCCATCCAGCCGGGCCATCTGCTGCTCGACAAAGTCGTGGATGCCCTGCAAAATACTTTGGTTGGCCTCATCTGAGATCCACTTGTTTTGCTCTGCCATGTTATTCTCCTATTTGGAAATGCGCGTTGAACGCACTGAGATTTGACAGAGCACAGCATACCCGGCCTGGCGCCGCGGGTATTGAATGAATCGGACAGCCTGGCTTCAGCGCGGGTCAATTCGCAGACAAGGAGGTGAGGTACTGTGCCGGCGTACAGCCTGCCAACTCGTGGAAATCGCGGATGAAGTGTGCCTGGTCGCTATAACCGCAGGCGCGGGCGAGCGCGGACCAACGGATCGGCTTAAGACTCGACGCTGCGTGAATAAGTGCCAGGGCTTTTTCGAAACGACAGATGCGTTTATATAGACGCGGGCTTAAGCCAACAAAGTCATTGAGCTTGCGCTGTAGCTGACGTGAGCTATAACCCAGTTCCTGGGCCAGTTGGGCGATGGGCGTGGCTGGGAGTTGCCGCATGGCCGCAACGGCCTGCTGCTCGATCAAATACTCACCTGGGTGATCTCGTTGGGTGAAGCGCCGTAGCGTTTGTTCAAGGCACCGCACTTGACCAGAGGGACTTGTTTCCTCGGCCATTTGCGCAATCAGCTCGATTGCGGTCCGTCCCAGAATTTCATCAAGTCCGAACACTTGGTTAGTCAGCTCACAAGCCGGGATGCCAAATAGCGTGTAGAACGCGCCGACCCGTAACTTGACTCCCAGCCCCGTCAGATCGTCGAATTCGGAATCTGCCACCGTTGGCTTCGTCGTTGGACCGGACACAACGGCCGTTACAGAGGATAACTTGATATAGCTGGTTGAGACAGCGGGGAAAGGTGGAGCGGAGTTGTCCTGTAATAAATCGGATGATAGATAATACGCTTCAACGTAGGGGGTCAGCGATTCGCTGGGAAATAGAATTTTCGCGCTCATACCGATCATCCCGATGGTTGAATTTTACCCGACAGCGGGAATATCGCAGTTTTCCTCCCACAGTTCACTGTTAGCGATGAGAGGGTCACTCGGGTCAGTAACATCGCAGAGTCGAGATTCGCTGTGAGAGGCATTGACTACTCTGCTAACGTCGTAGAAGATTTCGGTGTCAGGGTCAAAAGGCTTGCAAAGCCTGCTTCAACCGCTCGGCCTGCGTCAACGCCCAACGTTGATCGTGCTCCTGGAACCAGGTGAGAGCGGGCGTCAGGGATTGATCATTGATCAAAGCCCGGGCCAGATCTAGCCACGCCTGGACATGGCGCCATGATTCTTGAAGGCTCCCTTCAGCGCGCGTCAGGACAGCCTGGGCCTCGGCCGGTTCACCGGCGGCACACCAAGCGACCGCCAGCACAGCATAGTACTCGCCGACATCGTCGGAATCTTTCCACGAAGCCTCTGTGCTGACGAAATCAGCGATGGCCCGTAACAACGTATCCTGCGCCGGCGCACTAAGGCATTCTAATACGTTCGTATAGGCCAAGGCGGTGCGGATGATTTGGTCGAGACGTGACCAGTGGTTGACTTCCGCGACCTGCCGGGCCTGCCCCAGTTTGGATTTCGCTTGCTCAAAATCGCCCTGGGCGACAAGAACCGCACTTGTGGCCAGAGGGGAATAGGCCTCTGCCAAGTGATTGCCAATGGAGCGGCTCAAACTCAGATATTGCTCTTGGCAACGCAGTGACGCCTCCCACTCGCCCAGTGAGAAGGAGACCAGGCCTAAATTGTGCAGGCTCAGCGCTTCGCCTCGTCGATCACCAATGGTACGCATGACCTGAATAGCCTGTTCGTAAATCTGTTGGGCGACACGGATTTCGCCATACTGGTGGTGGACGATACCGAGCATATTGAGTGCATTGGCTTCAGATCGGCGGTCGCCATAGCGTTGTGCCAGGTGTAAACGTTCTTCGGAGAGAGCTTGCATCCGATCATAGCGGCCTTGTCCGTAGGCCACCGTCGCCTCAGCATGCAGTAACGCCAGCCGTTCGTCGGCCAAAGCCGGGGCTGAGAGATCCACCTGCGCGTACACCTCCTGCAAAACCTGCTCGGCCTCGGTAGATTGACCGGTGATTTCGTTCAACAGATACACCCACGCTCGACACCAACGTAACCACAAACGCTGACCGATTTCGCCCGGCACCGCGCCCGCAGTGAGGCGTGCCCTGATAAATTGATAGACGGTTTGCGCCTCAGCCACTCGTGCGAGATGCGTCAGGGCGTTAGCGCGCGTCAATTCCAATGCCAGCTGGGCGGCCTCCAGACTCAACGTTTCTGCACGGGCCAGCGGGTCGGTGATGAGCGCAGCGAAGCGAGCCTGAGGCCGATCGAACCCGGTATCCGGTTCATTGGAACCGGCGAGCGGCGCGACTGCCTCATCAATGGTTTGCAAAGATTTCTCAAACTCGCCTACGAAATCTTGTTCGTCCGCGATCAGCCGCCCCAGAATGAAACGGCGCACACCGCCAGGCGCTAAGTTGAAGGCATGGCGGAAAGCCTCCACTGCTTCAGCACTCCGGTTCTGCTTGCGATGAAGCCAGCCCAATCCCTCATACCACAGAATCGCCTCCCGGGTCTCTCCCCGTTCTTCCAATGAGCGCGCCACGAGCGGAATCAGCATCACTCCGGCGACCTCCCAATGCACGCCCATGATCTCCAGCTTGGTGCGCGCCCACAGTTCCAGCCCCTCCAACCATTTCAATTTCTCCTGGCGGGGAATACGGGCGAGCGCAGCTTCTTGCAAGCGCCCATGCCGAAAGACGGATTCGATCTCACCGGCGAGTAACTTGGACGCTTCCTCGTAAATCGTTTCGGTCTCCAGCAAAATGTGAAAGCCCAGATCCAGCTCAGTCAGCGTCTGCTGCCAAATGCGCTCTACTGCCTCACGGGTGAAGCGGCGTCCCATCAACGCGCCGCGCTTCACCACCTCTTTGCCCTCCATGCCCAAGCGTTCGAGGCGGGCCTCCATCACCTCGCGGATGGTCCCCGGCAGAAGCATCTTTTCAGGGTGGGCGTCGTCGGTGAGCAGACCCTGCTCCTTCAGCAGCAACACGACTTCGGTCGCAAACAGGGGATTTCCTTCGGTATGTTCAGCGATATAACGGGCTAGCGACTCAGAAAGTGCACCCTCGGTCATCACAACCAGCGCCGGAGCGAGTACTTCCGGCAGAAGTTCACGCATGCGCAACTCGGTAGCGAGACCTTCCCTCAACCAGCGCGTTACCGGGCCATGCCAGTGGCACTCAGGTGTGAAATCCTCATCGCGTGCCGTAACCACGAATAATACAGGCGCCGTCCACGGCAGATGCAAAGCCCACTCGACAAAGGCAGCCGTTTCAGCATCGCCTTTCTGCACATCTTCAAAGAAGATCAGCCACGGTCTGCGCGTCGCCCACCCTTCCAGCCAGCGCTTGATTTCCACATAGGCACCGTCCCACTTGCCCTTGCCATCCATGCTGGCAATATGGAATGAATCGCGCAAGAGGCCTAACACAAAAGCGAAGAACTCAGGGATCAGCGCCGCACGCTCGGCTTCCACGAAGGGATTCTGTTGAGGCATTCGTTCAAGGAGATACTGGAGCGTCGTCTCCTCATCCAAGTTCAAGGGCAGGTCGAAACGACTGCGCAGGAGAGCGTTGAGACCATGTGCGGGCAAGCGCTCGCTGTGATCATATTGTATGACATTGATGCGATAGACCGTTTCTTGCCTCTGCACCCAGTCACGCAGCTCCCACACCAGGCGGCTCTTGCCGATGCCGGCGGGACCGCTGACCACCAGCACCCGCAGGGTTCGCTGGTTGATGGCGTCGGCTAATACGGCCTGAATCTGCGCCCATTCGGTCTCACGCCCCACAAAGCGCGGTAACTCCATGAAGGGGGTGCTGCGCTCGTCAACCACCTCGTACGGCTGAACCGACTGCTTCTTGCCTTTCAGCTCGACGGCAGGCCGCGAAATGAGCGTGAAGTGACGGCGCACATCCTCATAGACCGGGCGCGAAATCCATACTTTCCCCAGGGTGGCCACACTCTGAATGCGGCTGGCCGTGTTGACGGTATCACCCAACACCGTCCACGCGCCACCCACTTCGCGGAACATCACTTCGCCCACGTGAATGCCTACGCGCAGTTGAAAGCTCAGCTGATGATCTTGCCGGAATTGCTCCATGGCCGATTGAAAAGCGAGGCCCGTACGCACGGCAGTGCGTGAGGCAGCCGGATCGGCGCGTGGCATCCCAAAAACCGCCATAATCGCGTCGCCGAAAAACTTCTCAACCTGGCCACCATACCGCTCCACGCTGTCGCGCAAGGTGTGCATCAGATCGTCCATGATGCGGGCGACTTCGTCCGGCGGGCGATCTTCCGCAAAAGCGGTGAAACCTGCCAGGTCGGCAAAGAGGATCGTGACGTAGCGCAATTCGCCGCCGGGTGGCGTGTCGGCCGGTGGCGAAACAATAGGTGTGGCCGACATCGGCGCGCCACAGGCACCACAAAACTTCATCGCCCCAGCCAGCTCATCCGGCCAATGGGTCTGACATTGTAGACATTGCATTTAACAACCGCCTCTTCTGCCAACTCAGGCGTTACAAGTTATACCGATAAATCCACTCCACGAGTACGCTTTCAGCAGACAAGCGAGGAACGCTCACCCCACGCCAGTCACCTTCTCAATCCGCCGATCGGGAATGAACCAGAGCTTCGCCCCTTACTCGGGTATGACGCGGAGAGAATGAACCTCACGCGCATGACTGTGCTGATAAAACACAAGCTGCCCGACCCGATCGATCTCGCAGGCCCCGTCGGACACGATGACTTGATAGCCGTGCGGATACTGATAATTCGGCACGAAGATTTCCGTCGGCGCACTGACTTGGGCAGCATGGCGAAACTCAAGCTCAAAATGCCGGGTCTTGCGATCGAACGACATCCGCAGCGGCTCGCCCGCGATCGCGCGCGCATACGGTCGCACCACCGCTTCCAGCGCCCGCCCGCCGGAGTGGATGTCCTGCGGGTTGGTCTGCTGGTCGCGGCTAAAGATTGAGAAATCCTCGTCGTTCCAGCAGTCGCCCCGCGCGTTCGTGTTATCCGGCGTGTAATTCCACAATGTCCAGTTGAGCAAATTTGCGTCCAGCGCCGTGAAGTAGGCATCGAGCGCGTGGACGTGCGCCTCATACTTACCTGTGCGATAGGCTTGCTTCTTACCCAGATCGAACGGCAGGCCGAACTCACCGATCAACGTCGGCACCTCGTCCATCCCGTCGGCGCTCCACTGTTTGATATTGCGCAGTTGCTGCACAAACATTCGCCGCGCGCGCCGGTTGCCCAGCACGAACTTCTGCGTGATCGGATCAGCCGCCAGGAACGCCCAATACTGTTTGAAATAGATCGTCAAAACGTCGTACCAATGGGCGGCATTGACGATGTGGGGCGCATCTTCAGCCTTCCACTTCAACGAATTTGCCAGCGCCACGTTCTCGACAAAAATGATGGCGTGCGGCACGCCTGCGGCAGATCGAATCTCGCGCGCATAACGCCGGATGAAAGGCTTCAGATAATCGTTCGGTGGATCGATCAGTTGCCCGTTAACGCGAGTGAAGTAGTCGGGCTTTAACAAACGCGGCTGGCCGTGCGCGTCCACCTCCCACACGCCCTGCTGCTTCCACAGGCAGTCGTAGCCCTCACGCCAGGCACGCACACCCTGGGGATTGAGCAGCCGTTTCCGGCGCCACAGCGAGCCGAGCAGCGTCATGGCGTACACACTGACTTCACGCGCATGGCCCGCACCCAGCAGCATGCCCTCGAACGGCGTGGGCATCGCTCCGTTGCGCAAAATGTTGGGATGCCGCCCCAGATCGCGGAGGCCGATGTAACCCAGCGATGGTTCGTTGAACGAGTCGAAGCCCACGACGTTGGGCAAATTCTTTACACGCTGCGCCACTTGCTTCATGGCGTTGATAAAGTGCCGCTGCAAAAATTCCTGTGCGGGTTCACCCTCGATCATGAAGTGCGGTGCGAAGTCGTTGCCGCCGAAGAACAACGTGAACATCGTCGCGGCGGCGAGCTTGTCGTAGTTGGTGGGCCAGATCATGCGCGGCAGCGGATCGCCGTGCGTGGCGTGCACGACCGCCGCGCCGGTTTCCGCGAAGTGCTCCGGCGCGAACCCGACGGCCTCATAAGTCCAACCGGGCGCACCATCACCGCCGGAGAAACGCCCCCACACATCCTGATGGGGATCGATGAACAAGCGGATGTCGTACTGCCGCGCCTTGTCGATGATCTGAACGAGGTAGTTGAGATACGCTTCGTCGTATTGCCCGGGCCCGGCATGTTCGATCGCCTCCCAGGTGACGACGAAGCGCAGGAACGTCAGACCCCATTCACGCAGACGCGCGAAGTGTTCGTCAGCCTCCTCAAGCGGAAAGGGACGCCCGACGAAAGAGACGCGCCGTTGGTCGAAGAAGCCCTCACGGCGATGAGTGGGGAAACCGATCGGGACTTTGCTGCTGCCCGCTAGATTCACGCCGCGCAGCATGACCGTGCGGCCATGTTCATCGACAAACCAGGGACCTTGAGTGCGGATCATGATCTCGAAGTTCTCCCCTCTCCGAACGATGCTTTTGCTGTTCGTCGTTCGGAGAGGGGTCGGGGGTGAGGACTTACTGCACCGGCTGCACCAAAATCTCCACGTTGGTCACGGGATTTCCCGAGGTCAACACCGCGATGGGCTGCGGCGTGTCGAACAACGGCTGATTGCCCAGCGTGATGCGCGCTTGCAACGTGTAGACGTGCGTCGGATCGATCTGCTCGATGGGATATTCCAACTCGAAGGCGAGAGGCACCTGCTTGCCGTTGGCAAAGATCAACGTCTGCCCCATGAACTGTGTCACCACATCGGGGGCTGAATTGTCGACGAGGATCACCTCGATCACTGCGTCCCCCGGCAAAACGATGTTCTGCAAATAGGTAATCCGGCCGCCGATGACGCCGCTGAGTTGCCCGGCGGATGCGCCCGATTCCACCAGCACCTCAAGGCCGCGGGTGGGGTTGTCCTGCGTGATGACGGGATAGGCCCGCGTGCTGGTGTACTTCAACTCATTCGACACAAAAATCTGCGCACGGATAGTGTAGGTATGCGTCGGCACGATCGTCGTGGCATTGTACTCGATCGAAAAGTCAATCGGCAGCGCCTGTCCCGCTCCGGCCAAGTCGATCTGCCCAATCGTTATGGCAGGCGCGTCCAGCAGCGACGTGTCTTGCAGTTGTACATTGATCACCATGTCGCTCGTCAGGGTCAGCGGTTCAGCAGCGTTGATCTGGCCCGTAACGACGGGCACGGGCCGTAGCGCCACCGGCTCTTCGCTCAAAAATTCCAGATCGGCGATGAGGATCGATCCCGTTGGCTGCCCATCCAGACGCAAAGCCACGGAACTGATACTGCTGAGATCGATACCCTCGAAAGTGCTCAAGGCCATGCGCAGCGAACTCATGGGGGCGAGACCGTTCCAGGCATAGGCTTTGGTGCTGGGCGCACCGGGTTGATAAGTCAACGCCGGTGTTTTGTCAGAGACTTTGACGGTGGCGCTGAGGCCTGTCGTATCCTGCAAAATTACGCTGAACGACTGCGGCAACTTGGGCGCATTGAGCAGCGCAGTGGGATCGACCAGCACGCGCAGATGCAGCATGTCGAATTCGCTCAGATCCTGCGCTTCGTAAGGGAGTTGTGTCGCAAAGACGGATCGGGGACCCGTCCACGACAAACGCAATTGATCGGACTGGCCGGGTTGGATGGGCCACGCCAGGCATGGCTGATCGGTCTCGCAGAAGGTCACCTGGAGAGGGCCATGCAGTTCGTTGGGCTGCCCAAAGTTATTTTGGAAACGCTCCGCTTCAGTGGGCAGCAGCACGATGCGGCGCTGCGCGGCAGGTAATGACAACGAGGTGAGCACGCGGTAGCCGTATAACCGATCGGGTGGGCGCACGAAAGCGTCCAACCCGGCTTCTTCGGGATAAGGCTTCACGCCAAAGGCCGCATCCATGAAGTCGGGCGCGTATTGCGCCAGGAAAGCCCGCTGCTCATCGGCCGTCAAGCGACTCGTCACGGCGCAGTCGCTGCGTTCGGAATTTTGCGCTTCATCCTCCAGCCGGGCATTGAAGAAATTGTGGTTCGCACCGACGAGATAGATCGACGAAGCGAAGCTCACGCGATCGGGCGCGAGGCGCGCCGCCTCATAGTAATGCTGGCCGGGCAGATCGCTGAGATCATGATCGCAAGAGGGCAGGATCACGCCGAGCGGCACAGCGGGTACCGGTTCGGCGTTCGGACCGTAAGCGGGCGCCAGATACAAGATCGCACTGATCGGCCCGAAGCCTTGCACAATTGCTTCGGCGCTGGTGTTTTGCGCGCGCGTGTTCAACACCACGGTGGCCAGCTCGCCGCTGCGGGAGTGTGCAATGAAGGCGATCCTGGCCGGATCGACCTTGCCCGTTAAAGGCACACCGAAGCCCACATCGGTTCCGCCATTGGCCGCAGCCAGCGAGACCAGATACAAATCGACGATCTGCGAGAAGCGTGCTGCGTCGTTGGTCTCTTCGCCCCAGCCAGCTGCATAGGCCGCATTCACGTTGATGGATAAGACCACATAACCGCGTGCCGCCAGCGCACTCGCCAGGTAAGCAAAACCTTGGTGGTTAGGCCGCTCATCCGCACACGGCCACTGCTCGAGTGTGTCCTGCTCGGACACGGGCGGACAGGCCGGATGCCGGCCATGCAGCAGCACCACGACAGGAAACGGGCCGCTGCCTTCAGGTGCAGCGATTAAGCCGTTGAGACGCAGCGGCATCGTATAGAACTGGCTATCCGGCGGATACTGCGGCTGGAGGAGGGTCGCTTCGCCCAAATCGAACTCGATCGGCGGCGGGCCATTCACGACAAACGGTGTGGCCGTGGGTGGTGGCAGCGTAGCCGAAGGCGCCGGTGTAACCGTCGGTGTGGGTGTCTCGACGGGTGCCGCGGTGGAGGTGGCCGTTGGCACCGTAACGGGCGAGGGTGCGCCGCACGCCGCAAGCAACAGCACAATGAAGATCATCAGAAAAAAAACATGGCGGCTCTTCGGGGTAAAACGGATTCGAGAAACCGGGGTTCTCCTTTCCAGATGGAATGGAACGCCCGACGCGCAGCAACCGGGTTTCTGCGCGAATTTTCTCCCGTTCACGTCGAAAGAACCACAATGGTGAAAGAGGTGCATGGGAATCTCCGTAGGACAGGATCTTGCTTCGTGCCAGAGCGCGGCTACGCCCAGCGCTGGTTACTGAAGGCGCTACGCTTTACGCCACGGCTCGATCGGATCGGATCCAGTGCAAACCGATCACCAGCAGGCCGATCTGCACGACGCTGATCCACAACATGATGAAGGTCAGGCCTGCCGTAAAGAGAATCACATACTGGGGGAGGTCCGCGCCGATCGGTTGCAGGGTGGTTTGCGCCAGCTGGAGTTGATCGGCATAATCGTCCAGTACCGCGCGGGCCTCAGTCACACTGGTATCGATCTCACCCAGGGTGGTGCCCAGTCCCCGGATGGTGGTGGTGATGACCGGCAGACTCGCATTGACCGCCGCCAGATCATCGCCCAGCTGCGTGAGCTGCGAAGGCAGATTGTCGAGGCTGGCGTTGATCTGTGCAATGGATGTACCCAGCGGCACTGCTGGATTGTAGTTGATGTTCAAGAACTGAATGCGGCTGATGCCGCCCAAAAAATTATCGACCACGCGAGCAGTCTCTTGAGCAGAAGTCAACGCCGTGCGCGCTGCTTCGATGGTCTGGGGCAGGTCTTCCTGAACCAGCACGGTTACGGCAACCAAGGCCTGCTGCGTGTTTCCCATGGAATCCGCCAGTGAATCGACGGAACCGGAGAGCAGCGCGAGGCTGGTCCCGGCATTTTGCAGCGCCTCATCGGCCACCGTCAAAGCTTTTTGAGTGGTCACCAGCGTTTCAGAAATCAGATTCGCCGTATCCTGCAATGCCGCCGTGATGGCCGGACGCGCGCCCCACAAGGCCATGAGGCCGCCGACACTGAAGATGAAACTGGCGCTCGCTAGGACAACGAGCAGGACGCCCAGACCGCGTTTAAGTGGAAGGCTCATGTTGAGGTTCACCCCGCACATTTTCAGGTTCACGATCATTATAGCGCACGCCGGGCGTCAACAACAACTGCGCGATCACCTCTGCCAGCTGCAGTTGGCGCCCGGGCGCCAATCCCATTTCTATTTCTTCCGCTTTCAATGTCTGGCGCAGACGATCCAGGATGGGATCGATCACTTCGCCGTGCTGGGCATCGAACGCCGGATGTTGCTGCACCGATCCCAACCAGGTGAGGGCCTGAGACACAGCGCCCTGCCGCGCCCGTAGATCGGCCAGACCCACGATGGCTTCCAACGTTTGAGGCCAGGCCTTCAATTGAAACGAGCGGCGCAGCACTTCAGCGAAGAGACGCTCAGCCTCCGGCCAATCATTCATTTCGACGGCAATCCAACCCAGGTTGAGCAACGCGATCGATCCAGCCGACGGATTACCCACTTCGCGCTGCAAATGCAGCGCCTCACGATAGCGCTCGCGAGCCTCGACATAGCGCCCTTCCAACCGATCGATTTCACCCAGGTTATTCAAGGCTGACGCCAGGCGCTCGGGATTATTGAGACGCCGGGCCAGATCGCACGCTTCCTCATACAATTCATGCGCCGCCGTGATTTGTCGCCGTGAGAGCAGCAGCGATCCCAGCCGGCTCATGACATACAATTCCAGGATGTGATTGTTCAAAGCGCGCGCCAACGGCAGTGCTTCACGCAGCGATGCCTCGGCTTCGGTAAAGTGTCCCTGCCGCCACAGCATGTTGCCCCGGCCATACAACGCTTCGGCCAAAGTGGTTTGGTCATTGACCGCGCGCGCCAGCCGCAAGCACTCATCCAAATAGCGCTGCATCGCCGCCAGATCGCCGCGCGCCGAAGCGCTGAGGCTCAAGCGGAATAAGACGCGCGCGCTGAACAAGCGATCGTTGGCCGCGCGCGCCACGGCCAGCGCCGCCTGCCAATCGAGCTGCGCGCTCTCGAACTCGCCCTGATGTTGTTTTGCCTCACCCGACCACAACAACAATGAGAGTGAAGCCGGCGCCAATTCACGCGCCCGATTGAAAAATGCCAGCGCTTCGCGATAGGCGCTGCGCTGCACCGCCTGTTCGCCGGCGCGCGTCAAATACTCGGCGGCTCGAGCGGTTTCTCCGGCCCGCTCGTAATGCTCGGCGATCAGCGGCAGATACTCATCGGTGCGCTCCGGCGCGGCCAGCCACTGGGCCAGCGCCAGGTGGTAGGCCTGCAATTGGCGCGACACCAGCGTAGCGTAAATCTGATCACGCACCAGCGTTTGCGCAAAAACGTATTCCACACTGCCGGCAAAGCGCGTCGTCTCGCGCTGATAGATGAATTCACGCTCGACCAGCTGTTGCAAAACGACGGACGCATCCGGGACACGCGTTTCATCGACGGCATCCAACGCCTGCAAAGCCGCATCAAAGAACACGCGCCCAATCACCGAGGCCCGTTGCAAAATCAATTTCTCTGTGTATAACAGCGTATCGAAGCGCGCTTGCAGCAGCCCGGCCAGCGTGGGCGGTACGCGCAGCTGCTCCAGGCGATCGGCGGCAATGTGCCACACTTCCTGATCGTCACGCCGATCGCGAATGATCACCCGATCGTCCAATAGCATCTTCACCAGCTCTTCCATGAAGAGCGGATTGCCCTCAGCGCGCACCACCAGCAGGTCGCGCAACGACTTGGGCACCTCCGGCGCTTTCTGCAAAATCTCACGCGCCAAGTCGCGGCTGTCGCGTTTGTCCAGCGGGCGCAGATCCACGCGCGTGTGGCCGCTGACACCCTGCCCCCACGTGGGACGGTGATCCACCAGCTCGGGGCGCGCCGTGCACACGACCAGCAGCGGCAGATTGGGTTGCGCGGCGATCAACTCCATCAGCAGATCGAGCGAGGCGTCATCGGCATGTTGAATGTCGTTCAGCAGCAGCACGATCGGCTGGAGGCGGCTCGCCCGTTCGAACAGGCGCACAAACAACTGTCGCGATCGGCGGATGAGCTGCGTGGGATCCTCGATCAGGCCGCGCACGTAATGGCTGCGACTGAAGTCCAAGCCGATGAGCTGGCCCAGCAAATGTGCGGCTTCTAAATCGGTCTGCCCTGTCAGGTCGGCAATGCCACGCTCCATTTTTTCACACGCCACGTCTGGCGCATCGTCGTCGAAGATGTTGCAGCGCCAGGCCAGCACTTCGCGCCACAATGCGTAGGGGCGCAGCCGCAAGGCCGAGGTCGCCGTGCAACGCATCCGGCGATAGCGCTCCGGGCGCAGCTCGGCCCATTTGTCGAACTCGTCCAACAGGCGACTCTTGCCCAACCCGGCTGCACCGATGAGGGTGATTACTTGCGTCTCTTGATCTTCCACCGCATTCAAGAACGCTTTGTGCAGAATTTCCATTTCCGCGCGGCGGCCGATCAATTTCGTCTCAACGCCTTCCACGCCGTGCGTGCGCACTTGAAAGGCGCGGGCTTTAGCGGCCAGCACGCGATAAGTCGGCACCGGCACTTTGCGCCCGCGCACCTTCAAGCGATCGTCCGACAATAGATCGAACGCACCATATACTTCGCGGAAAGTTTCGTGCGTGATCAAGACCAGGCCGATGGCCTGTTCCGACACACGCCGGGCCAGCGTGATCGGCAGCCCAGTCGCGGTATACAGGCTCGATCGCGTATCGGGCGTGAGCAGCGCCGTGCCGGTGCTGAGGCCGATCTTCAATGGCAGCGGTTCTTCCTCCGATTCGACAAACACGCCGGCATTCAACTCACGCAGCGCTGCTTGCAACTGCAAAGCGGCCTGCACGGCATGCACCGCGTCGTCCTCACGCGAGGCCAGTCCGCCCCATACGGCCAACAAGTGGGCGTCGCCCTGCTCCAGGATCACGCCGTTGTGGGCGTCGATGATCGATCGGGCGCGCTCCCACCACGTTTGCAGCGCCAGACGCGCCGCCTCCGATCCGCGCAGAGCCGCCAGCACTTCGGCGTACTCGGCAGCATTGGCATACAAGGCCGTGACGACTTTGTTCTGTTCCAGGGTCAACGACACATCGCCGATGACGTGCGGCACCAGCGTTCGGGCGGGGTAGGCCGCCGTGGGCAGCGCGTTGAAGCGCGGCGTGCTGGAGAGGTTCAGGACGTCCGCCAGGACATCAATGAAGTGCAGCGCGGTAGCAAAGCGCTGCGCGGGCAGCTTGGCCAGCACGCTCCTGAAAACATCGTCGATGGCAAGGGGCAGTTCCGGGCGCAGTGTGCGCGCGGAAGGCGGTTCATCGTGCAGATGTTGAAACATCAGGGCCAGCGAGTTTTGGCCCACAAACGGCGGCTGTCCGGTTAACATTTCAAAAGCGACCAGGCCCAACGCGTAGATATCGGCCGCCGGACCAACATCGCTGCGACCTTCGACCTGTTCGGGGGACATGTAAGTGGGTGTACCGATCGCGATACCGCTGGCCGTCAAAGTTGCTTCAGCCGTGAAGCGTGCCACGCCGAAGTCGGAGAGGAAGGCATTACCATCGGCGTCGAAGACGATGTTCGACGGTTTCACATCGCGATGGATGATGCCCTGCCGATGAGCGTAGTCCAGCGCGGCGGCGATCTGCTGGAGCAGGCGCAGGATGTCCGGTAACGCCAACCTTGTCCGCTGCAAGACTTCGCGCAGCGTGCCGCCGCTGACGTAGCGCATGACGATGTAGGGCGGGCGATGCCGTCCGTCGAAGTCGTAGACGGGCAGGATGTGCGGATGTTCCAGACGCGCGATGAGGCGGGCTTCGCGTTGAAAGCGTTCCAGCCAGGTGGGGTCCGAGGCCAACGTATGGTGAATGACCTTGATCGCGACAGGGCGATCCATGCTGCGTTGATAGGCGCGGTAGACGGTGGCCATGCCACCCTGGCCTAGTTCCGCAATGAGTTCGTAGGGGCCGAGATAGTCGTCAGACATGCGTGATCAAGCGTGAGGCAGTGGAAATAGAGGGGCTATTGTAACACGAGGAAGGCGAAAGGTGATGATTGAAGAGTAAAAAGTGAATTTCAAATACCAGCGTCTTTGAGAGGAGCGGGCTGGCGCAGCAACCATAGGAAAGTGGCACCCGTGATGGCGCTGGCCGCGATCAGGCTCACCGCTCTCAAGGAACCCAATGAGATTTCAAAGATTGAAATGAAACCCAAAATCCAGATAATCACGTTGATCGGTATCCACCAGATGGCACGGGAGGAATGTTGGCGCAGAATCAGCCATTGCAGCCAGCCGACGAGGCCACCCAACAAAACGCCGAACGTCAGCGAGAATACCAGGGAGTTAAGTTGAGTTTGCGACACAACCAGATACGCATAACTGCTGTACGCGAGGCCCATCCCCAGCATAGCTGTTAAGGGCCAACGTTTGCTTCTGAAATTATGCATCACCGGCGTAGCAATTTGAAAGACACCCAGAGTGTAACCGGCGAAGCATCCCACCAAGAGCCATAGCACGCTGCGCGTGACCGTCTCGATCGACGCCGTTGGGTAAGTTGACCCAAGATATCGATCGAGATTCTTGGCTAACCATGAAACGATCAAAACGCTGAATACCCAGCCTAAGCCATTAATGATAGTTATCTGCATCCAAAGATTAAGTTGTTCCTGGCGTGATGAAGGCATTGCTACCCCTCTTCGGTTACAGCATAGTGAAGGCTTGCGGTTGGAGTCGAGGCTTTAGCCGGTTTTGCCAGCGATTTACGCATCTGGCTGAAGCCTCGACTCCAGTTTACGAACGACCAAGTACTCCTTACCAATCACAGGACAATATACAATCGATGCAGGCATCGTATCCATAGACTGGTTGAGTACTGACCGTCCACCTGCGTGGACGAGCCTCTTTTCTCTCCGATCGCGTCCGTGCAGTCGGCTATCAACCTCGAAGCGGACGACCGTAGCGCAAGTTGGCGACTTGCGTACGCCAATTCACAACTGGCGCTACGGCTACGACAGCGCCTGCTTCATCCTCTGCAACGCTTCTTCCAACATCGAACGCGGACAGCCAAAGTTGAGCCGCACAAAGCCCTGCCCCTCTGGACCGAAGATGGCCCCATCGGCCAAGGCCACGCGCGCGTTGTTCAGGAAGAATTCGTAGGGCTTCTCCAGGTTCGCACCGCGGCAATCAATCCAGGCAAGATAAGTGCCTTCTGGCTTGGCCATGCTGAGGCCGGGCAATTCATTCGCTACGAAGTCGTACAGGAAATCGCGATTGGCTTCCAGATAGACGAGGAGCTGATCGAGCCACTCCTGGCCTCCGCGATAAGCCGCTCCCAAAGCCACCAGGCCCATCAGATTCACCCACGGCACCAACATCTGCCGCGCGGCTTGAAAGCGTTGGCGCAATTCAGCATTCTGAATGATCACGACCGAGGCTTGCAGACCCGGCAGATTGAAGGTCTTGCTCGGCGCGAAGAAGGTGACAGTATGCTGCGCGATCTCCGGATCGAGTGAGGCGATGGGGATGTGCTGCTGGCCACGATAGATGAGATCGCTGTGAATTTCGTCGGAGCCGATCAGCACATTGCGCGCCAGGCACAACTCGGCCAGGCTTTCCAACTCATCCCGTCGAAAGACGCGCCCCACCGGATTGTGCGGATTGCAGAGGATGAAGGCGCGCGCGTCGGGCTGCAAAGCCGCCGCAAGTTGATCCCAGTCGATCGCGTAAGTGCCGTCGCTCTGGCGCATTAACGGTGCTGCCTGGCGCATCAGCCCGGCGGTCTGCGGCGCATCGAGGATCGGCGGATAGACCGGCGGCTGCACCACCAACGATCCGCCTTGCGCGCGGAACATATTGCCCATGACGTTCAGACCCACTACGATGCCGGGCAGAAAGATCACATCCTGTAGCTCGATGTGCCACGCATACCGATCACGCAGCCGCTCGATGACGAGCTCGCCATATTCCGGCAGCTCGGCGCCCTCGCCGTGCAGGCCGCGCGGGTAACCGAACAGGCCTCCATCGACTACCTCGCGCAGAGCGCGCACCACCGGCTCTGGTGAGGCAAAGTCCATATCAGCCACCCACAGGGGCAGCACGTCTTCGGGATACGCCCGCCACTTGACACTCTCGGTGTTACGCCGGTTGGGAAGTTGATCGAAGTTGTAATGCATGGTGTGCCTTTCTATTTTCAGGAAATAGTCATTCTCTGGACGCTTGCATGGACGATCTCTGGACAATTATAACGATAATGGACCATATGGTGAATGGATGAACGTGCCACTTTCAGAATCTGCCGAGCAGCCACTCTCGCTCAGGCCCCCCCAGTATCACTCTTATCTACTTCGCTTTTGGGAAGAGCGTGGACAGCAACCGTCCGTGTGGCGCTTCAGTCTGGAAGACCCCCAGACCGATCAACGCTATGGCTTCGCCAGTTTGGAAGCATTGATGCACTGGTTGCGCGCCGCATTAAATGAGACGCAGCAAACCGAAAGGCCCTAAACCGCTCATGATTTTATGA
>JAUQXC010000753.1 GCA_030834825.1 Thermoflexales bacterium | reverse complement strand
TAAACACTAAGACGAGTGACAAATATCACGAAGTCCAATGATTATCGTCACCTAGTTATGACCAATAAGTTCCTACCATCACAAACGCCCAGATCTATTCGCCGAAGATTGGACCGGCTGGAAAGAGGGGAATTTCGCGGTTGAAAATGAGGGCATCCCTTGCTTTTTTATATCCAAACGTGTATTATTCGAAACGAAGTTAGTTGTGAAACGAAAACGCCGACCTACAGGTCGGCGTTCGTGACGATTGTATCTGAAAGATCTAGGCTTTGTTGAGAGTCTTCAAGCACTGGGCACAGACATTCAGCTTGCGCGACTGGCCATTCACCACCATCGTGCGCTTGGCAACGTTGGGGCGAAATTGGCGGTTGGTGCGCCGCTTTGAGAAACTGACATTGTGCCCAAACTGTGGACCCTTACCACACACTTCACACTTAGCCATTGGAGCCACCTCTTTGCAAAGTAAGGCGCGTCTCATGATGCGCCGGATAGCGAACGGCGGCAATCTTACCACACCGATCTGAATTGGTCAAACATACGTCACCTCATCAATGGCTGGATACTCACGAAAGGATGCCATGACGACCGAAACGGTTTTAGGCCGCATTCAAATCTCGCCGGCAGCCGTCGCGACTATCGCTGCCAATTCTGTGCGCCAAGCCTATGGCGTGGTGGGCCTAGCAGGAAAAAATGCAACTGACCAGCTGATCCGGGAGATTACCGGCGACGTTCATCGGGGCGTGGATGTGCGCATTCACGACGGTGCGGTAACGATCGATCTCTACGTGATTGTCGAGTATGGCACCCGCATCGTCAGCGTGGCCCATAGTGTTCAAAACCTGGTGAAATTCAACGTCGAGCAGGCCCTGGGGCTGCCGGTCACATCGGTGAATGTCCACGTGCAAGGTCTGCGCGTCAGCAATCCGGATTCATAACCTGCGGAGTTATTACGCATTGGCTGCTGAACCAAAGAAACGACCCGAGAAATTATTGCACGTTGACGGGCAAGGCCTGAAGCGGCTGGTGGAAGCCAGCCTCCTGTGGCTGCGTTATCATCAACCCAACATTAATGCCCTCAATGTCTTTCCCGTACCGGATGGCGATACCGGCACCAATATGCTTTTAACGATGCAGGGTGCCTGGCATGAGATTGAGCACTCAACCGAAGAGAATGTTGGCAAGGTCGCACAGCAGGTGGCGCATGGCGCGCTCATGGGCGCACGCGGCAATTCCGGCGTGATCCTCTCGCAGTTGTGGCGAGGCTTCGCCCGCTCGCTCGATAGCAAGCCCAACTTTGGCGCAATTGATTTGGCGCACGCCATGCGTGAGGCAAGCGAGACAGCCTACAAGGGCGTGCTGAAGCCGGTAGAAGGAACTATCCTCACCGTATCACGCGCCGTGGCCGAAGCTTCTGAAACGGCCCGGCACGAAGACGACGACTTGCTCTTCATTTTGGAACGGATCGTCAGCGCAGCCAAGGAAACCGTGGCCGAGACACCCAACTTATTGCCGGTCCTCAAGCAAGCGGGCGTTGTCGATTCGGGCGGCCAAGGTCTGACGGTGATTTTGGAAGGCATGCTGCGTCATCTGCACGGCGAGTCGCTGGACGCTTCGCACGATCGGGTCAGCGAGGCACCGATCGCGCTTCAGGAGAAAGTTCCGGCAGATGCGGCCCTTGACGCCGGGGATGTGGCGCAAGGCTACAGTTACGACGTGCAATGCCTCATCAAGGGGCACGGTATGAATGTCGAAGAGGCCCGGACCCGGATTAGCGAATTAGGCCTGTCCACACTGGTCGTCGGTGATGCCGAAACAATCAAGGTGCACGTTCATGTGCCGCGTCCCAGTGCGGTGCTGGCCTATGCCGAAACCATCGGTCGCTTGTATGATGTCGTTGTCGAAGACATGGCCGCTCAGTATCAGCAGTATCTCTTGGGCCGATCGACGCCAACCGTTCCAACGCCGGCTTATCACCTGAAGCCCGGCAACATTGCGACCCTGGCCGTCGCGCCTGGAGAGGGACTGACCCGCGTCTTTCAAAGCCTGGGAACGACCGCCATTGTGCCCGGTGGTCAGACCATGAATCCCAGCACGCAGGATTTTGTGAAGTTGCTCGAAACCATTCCGGTTGATCAGGCTATCCTTTTGCCGAACAACGGCAATGTTGTAATGGCCGCACGGCAGGCCGCAGAAGTCAGCCGCAAGCAGGTCATTGTCGTGCCTTCTAAGACCATCCCGCAAGGCATCGCGGCGATGCTCGCCTTCAACGATCAACGCGACCTGGAAGCCAATGCGCGGGCGATGGAGGACGCCACCTTTCACGTGTTGACGGGTGAGATTACCACGGCGACACGCGCCATTGAGTATAATGGCGTCAAAGTTGCAGAAGGCCACATCATCGGCCTGCTCAATGACGAGCTGACCGCAGCCAACGAAACCATTGAAGAAACATTGTTCACGTTGCTGGAGCAAATGAAGGCAGAAAATCTGGAGATTGTGACGCTGTACTACGGCAATGGCATCCTGCTCGCCGAAGCCGAAGTCATCGGGGTTGCGATTAACACGAAGTATGCCAACCTGGAAATCGAAATCGTTGAAGGCGGACAGCCTCATTATTACTACATCATCAGCGCCGAATGAAATTTAATCCCTAATCAATCAAACCTGAAACCATGTCACGTGTACACATTATCACCGATAGCACCGCTCATTTTCCTGATCCCACCCTGCCCGCTCGCCTAGGCGTTACGGTCGTGCCGCAAAGCATTCAGTTCGGGCGACAAACCTATCGCGAAGGGGTAGACATCGCTGCAGAGGAATTCTTTCGCCGCCTGCCGCACTATGGCGCCCTCCCCACGCTGCATCCGCCCGAGGCGGACACCTTTCGCGAACTCTACGCGGAGAAATTCCGGCAGAACAAGCAGATTCTTTCCCTTCACGTTTCCAGCAAAATGAGTGAGACGGTCGCTCACGCGCGGCAGGCCGCCGATGAATTTCTGGGCGGAAACAAGATCGTCGTGATCGATTCGCTGACCACCTCCATCGGGTTGGGCTGGCTGGTTGAGGCTGCCGCCGAAGCCGCCGCCAACGGAGCCGCACTGGACGAAATCGTGCGCATTGCGCGCGGCATGATTACGCACATGTATGCCGTGTTCTTCGTCGATCAACTGGATTACCTGGAACGCAATGGGCGCTTGAGTAAATCGCAGGCGGTGTTGGGCACCATGCTGGGCATCAAGCCCTTCCTCACCATCGAGGAAGGGGAAATCATCCCGATGGAGAAAGTTCGCACCCGCGATAAAGCGATCGATAAGCTGCTGGAGTTCGTGTCGGAATTCTCAGCCATCGACCGCGTGGCCATCATGCAAAGCGGTCAGCAGCCCACTGAAGATACACGCCTGCTGCTGGAACGACTGGAACAGACTTTCCCCGGCCAGTATTTTCCCGTGCTGAACTATGGGCCCGGCCTGGCTTGCCAGATTGGGCCAAACAGCCTGGGCATCTTCATTTACGAAAGTTCGGGCAAAGAAGGCTAAGTGATGCGTACTGCGTAACATGATCAGCATCGTCACCGACAGCACCTCCGATATTCCGCCGGACATCGCGCGTGATCTTCAAATCACGGTGATTCCGGCGCACGTCATCTTCGGTGAAGAATCGTTCGACGACGGCGTCACCCTCACGCGTGAAGAATTCTATCGCCGTTTGAAGACCAGCAAGAGCCTGCCCACGACCTCCACCCCCAGTGCGGGCGAGTTTGCAGAACTATACCGCCGCATCGGCGGCGAGATTGTTTCGATTCATGTGGCGGCCCGGTGGAGCAGCCTTTTGAGTGTGGCGCAGCTGGGCGCCAGTCTGGTTCCTGAAGCGCGGGTCACCTTCTTTGACTCCGGTAAATTGGCGATGGGACTGGGCTGGCAAGTGATCCTCGCGGCCCGGGCGGCACAACAAGGCAAGTCAGTGGCGGATCTCCTGCAAGTCCTGAAGGATGCCAAGCGTCGCACCCGCCTGTTTGCCGCTTTGGACACGCTGGAGTATTTGCGGCGCAGTGGTCGCGTGAACGCGCTCGTCGCACGTTTCGGCCGGCTCCTCAGCATCAAGCCCCTCATCGAGGTCGGCGACGGCGAAGTCACGCTGATCGATCGCGTGCGCACCCGCCGGGCCGCCCTTGATCGCCTCAAAGCCACGACCTACGCCCTCGGGCCGCTGCAATCGCTGGCGGTGCTGCACACTGCCAACCTTGAAACCGCGCTCGCCCTGGCCGACGAATTTGCGATGAGCATCCCCAATTTGCGTGAACCCATCATCGTCTGTGAAGCCACCACCGCCGTCGGTACGCATGTGGGACCTAACGGCCTGGGCATCGCGGCCGTCGTGGCTGACGCCGTCGTGGCTGAATAGCTTATAATGGGAGCCACGCAGCTCACCTATTCTAGTCTGCGCGTACTTTGATCTGAGACCTCACTATGACTTCCAAGAATCCCGCGTTCGATAAACTCTACAAAATTCTTAAACTGGAAGCGGATACCGGTTATCGCGACAAGGCGATGATCGGCGGCCTGTCGCAGTTTGCGGCACGCTGGCAGCAGGAGGCCGGCGACGGCGATGATGTGAAAAAGATTGCCGACATCCTGCGCACCTACAGTCAGCTCAACCCGGTCGATCCGCGCCGCATGGCGATCAACCAAATCGTGCAGCTGCTAGGCTTGCCGCCGAATGCCATCAAGCCGACCGCCGCCCCACCGGCTGAAATCGCGCCAGAAGCTAGGATCGAACCGGGCGCGGCAATCGCCGGGACGCCGCCGGAACCAGCGGCTGGTGAACTCACTTCGATCGAATCGGCGGCGCCCCGCAGGCCCACCGAAAAGATCGAGGCCAAAGCGATCCCGGCCGCACCCGTCGTCGAGCGCAAACCGATCGAGAGGCCCAAGCCCAAACCGTTGCCGGAAGCGCGCGACGAGTTTGGTAACCGCATCGGGCTGGAATCGCCGGTGACCGTGATCAACGGCATTGGCCCGGCCATCGCCGAGAAGCTGGAACGGCTGGGCGTGAAGACGATTCGTGATTTACTGTATCTATTGCCGCGCCGCTATGACGACTTCAGCAATCTCAGGCCCATCAACCGCCTGCAGTACGGCGACGAAGTGACGATCATGGGAACGGTCTGGGACGCCGGCGAAAAACGCGTGCGCGGCGGTGCAGCGATCTTTCAAGCGATCCTTAGTGACGGCTCCGGCACCATTCAATGCACGTGGTTCAATCCCTACGTCGCAAACCAAATCAAGCGCGGCGCACAGATTGTGGTCAGCGGCAAAGTGAATGAGTTCAACGGACGCCTGACGTTTTCTTCGCCGGAGTTTGAACTACTGGACAGCGAGCTGCTCAACACCGCACGGATCGTGCCCGTCTATCCGTTAACCGAAGGCCTTTCCAATCGCATGCTGCGCAAGTTCACCCGGCGCACGGTCGATTATTGGTCGCCGCGCGTGGTCGATGAGCTGCCGGATAGCGTGCGCAACTCGGCCGGGTTGATGAGCCTGCCGACGGCGCTGCTGCAGATTCATTTCCCCGATTCGATCCCTGCCCTGGAAACCGCGCAGCGGCGCCTAGCTTTCGATGAACTATTTCTGTTGCAATTAGGCCTGCTCAGGCAGAAGCGGCAGTGGCGCAACGAGAATGGCCGGGCGCTGCCTGCGGCGCAAGACCGCGCGCGGCTAGAGACCTTCATCCAGGCGCTTCCATACCCGTTGACCGAAGCGCAGCAGCGCGTGATCGACGAAATCCTCAACGACATCGGCTCGACTCATCCGATGAGCCGCCTGGTGCAGGGCGATGTGGGATCGGGCAAGACCGTGGTAGCGGCAGCGGCGATGTTCCTTGCGGCACAGTCGGGCGCGCAGGCGGCCATCATGGCCCCGACCGAGATCCTGGCCGAACAACATTACAAGAATTTGGGCAGATTATTCGAGACCGTCAACGGGCCGGAGCTGCCCCAACCCGTGATGGTACGCCTCCTGACCGGCAGCACGCCA
>JAUQXC010000752.1 GCA_030834825.1 Thermoflexales bacterium | reverse complement strand
CTCTGGCGTCCCCATACAACAAGCCACGCAGTTTGTCTACGAACATTTGCAACAACAGGGCCTGACAGCCAGCTATCACAACTGGACCAACTGCGGCCGATCCAATCGCAACGTCGTCGGTGTGCTGACCGGGACGTTGACGCCCAACGAGATCGTATTGATCACCGCCCACCTCGACGATATGCCCTCCAGCGGGCGCGCACCCGGTGCCGATGATAATGCCAGCGGCTCGGTCGGGGTCATGCTGGTCGCCGAGATTATGAGCCAATATCATTTCGAGCGCACGGTGCGTTTTGTCTTCTTCACCGGTGAGGAGCAGGGCTTATGTGGCAGTGAGGTGTACGCTGATGCTGTGTCGGCGGCTGGTGACAACATCGTGGCCGTGTACAACATGGACATGATCGCGTATGACAGCGTCGGCGGCCCGACCTTGCGCTTACACACGCGCACCACCAGCAATCCGGGTTATGCAGGCGATCTAGCCATCGCCGGGGTTTTCACCAACGTCGTCAATACTTATAGCATGGGCAGCGTGCTCACGCCCATCATCGATCCAGATGGAATTACGGCCAGCGATCACTCCCCGTTCTGGAGTGTAGGTTACCCGGCCATCCTCGCCATTGAAGACGATGATGACGACTTCAACGCCTACTATCACACCATCAACGACAATCTCTCACACATCAATCTGACCTACTTCACTAATTTCGTTAAGGCCTCAGTGGGCACGGCCGCGCATCTGGCGAAACCGGTGACCAGTGTCGGCTATTTGCGTGGGATCGTGCTGGATGCGAATACGTTGCAACCGATCGGAGCGGCACCGATCTTAGCCACCGCCGGTATGACGCGTACTGGCAGCACCACGGCGGATAGCAGTGGACAATATACGTTGACCCTGCTGGAAGGCGTTTACACCGCAACGGCGACCGCCTATGGTTATGCGCCTGTCACGATCGGCGGTATCGCAATCACAACCGACCTTACGACTACGCAGGACTTTGCCTTGAGTCCGGTGAATTCTTACACCGTCACCGGGCAAGTGTATGACACCCTGACGGGCAAACCGCTCAGTGCTACCATCACCATCGGCGGATATCCCTCCAATCCAATCAGCACTGCCGAAGACGGCACTTATCAGGTGGCACTGGCCGCAGAGGTTGTCTATCAGTTCCACGTTCAAGCCAATGTTCCCGGCTATTTTGCACTCGATCGATCGGTCGGGCCGCTGAGCGCCACTCGGGTGGAAGATTTTGCGCTGAATGCCGATCTGGCCGCGTGCCTTGCTCCCGGTTACACACTGCTTGGCTTAAGTGAGCAATTCAACACAACCGCCCTGCCCGCCGGCTGGAACGTCATTAACAACGTTGGCACTGTGGGTTGGACGTTCGATAACCCCGGCGGTCGGAGCAATCTCACTGGCGGCACGAGCAACTTCGCCATTGCGGATAGCGATGATGCCGGACCGGGCATCAGCATGAACACCGAACTGCGCACGCCCGTAATTGATCTCTCGACTCAATCGCATGTCACGTTGACTTTCAAGACCGACTTCCGTTACTACTCCAGCGGTCAGTCCGAAGTCGCCGATGTCGATGTGAGCGTGAACGGCGCGAGTGGCCCGTGGACGAATGTATGGCGCAAGACGGCGGACTATCGCGGCCCCAAGATCGAGGTGGTGAATCTGACCAGTCTGGCAGCTAACCAGGCGAATGTCATGCTGCGCTTCCATTACTACAACGCCGTCTATGAGTATTGGTGGGAAGTAGACGATGTGCAGATTGGTCAGTGTGTAGTGAATACAACAGTCAATGTACCCATCTTCAATCCGACTGCAGCTGCACAGTCTGGTGATCCCGGCACGACGATCACGTACACGCTGCAACTGTCCAACACCGATTCTGTCACGCACACCTTTGACCTCTTGCCCGGTGCGCCTGCCTGGCCGATCAACGTGCTGACCTCCCTTGGCCCGGTGAGCGCGCAGAGTGCCATGCCGCTGACCCTCACCGTTTCGATCCCGGCCAATACTTTAGCCAACGCCACTGATGTCATTATGCTGACTGCCCGGGCGCAAGACAACGCACTCATGCAGACTACTGCCGCCTTGACCACAACAGCGAATCTGGTCCGCGGCGTACAACTCGGACCAGCCAGCGCGGCACAGAACGGTGTCATCAGCCAAATGATCGATTACACCTTGTATCTGACCAATACCGGGAATCTGACCGATACCTTCACACTGAGCGCCAGTCACCACACCTGGCACACCCAGATCATGCCGATCAGTCTGACACTACCTCACGCCAGCGGAGCAGTGGTGAAGGTCTTCGTCACCGTTCCCATCACGGCGATGCTGGACATCAGCGATATGGTACAGATTACCGCACAAGGAACCGGCGTTTCTGCAAGCAGTTGGTTGACGACCACTATCACTGCTCATCGAATCTGGTTACCCCTGACGCAGAAAGATTGACGAAGAGGGTAGACAGCGGGGAAACGCGATCGGGCCGCTCAGCCGCCCACCCTGACACGGTAAAATGATCAAAGAGAGAGACGAGCCAATTTGACTCGTCTCTCTTCTGGGTAATAGAGATAGGTGGAGCTAGATCGGTGTCCCGATTATTGGGCGTGCCACCTGCTCATTGAGGTGAGCGTGTTGAATAGCGCGTTACAAGTCCGATAGACCGTGGCCTGCGCCTGATTCGAGGTGACGCCGCTGCCGCCGAATGTGGCTGTGGCCGACGCATGATTCGTGATCGAACCACACAAGGCGAAGTCAAAGCGGAGAAGTGATTGTTTCTCGCTGTTGCCGACCAAGCCGGTGTAAAGGCTCGGCTGATCCCCACTGTTGAGATTTGGTGCATCCTCCCAGATATACGTGTCAGGCACTGCACCAGGCTGTGTCGGGCCGCGCTGAATAATCATGGACAGCGGAGTCCCATTGCCAGGCAAGGTATAGGTCAGCACCAGCCTGGGATGCAGGGCTATGTCGCTCTCATCACTGCTCCAATAAAAGGTGGGATTCGTCGTTCCCTGTTCCAGCAGAATGCCATGGTTGGGGTAGCTGCCATCCGACCAAGATTGTGCCAAGGCCGTAATATCTACCGCATGCCAGCCGACTGTATTCGGGATGAATGAGCCATGCACCGTCGAATCAAACCCGCCCGCGAAGTTGTTCCAGGTCACTTCCGACTCCACCCAGGGAGTGATCACGCGATGCAGCCGCACACTCTGGTCAGTCGCGTTGGAGGAATAGATCTCAAAGATCGCGGCGTTAATCACCGGTAGATCCCGGGCTTGCACCACATAGCCGTGGATGCAAGTGACCGAGGCACCGGGAGCCAGACTGGTCGCCGTACCGCACGGGAACGATTCGGAGATCTTATCATCAGTGATAACAACCGGACCAGTCAAGGTCACGTCCCCGGTGTTGGTGACGACATAGGTGTAGGTGATAACCTCGCCCACCGAAGCATAGATCGTTGGCGCTGCGCTCTTGGCGAGTCGAAGATCCGGCCTGGGTATGTTGGTCGGTGTCGCTGTCGCGGTGGCCGTCGGCGTGCTGGTTGGCGTCTGAGTGGGCGTGGCTGTTTCAGTCGGCGTTGACGTACTCGTCGGCGTTGACGTATTCGTCGGTGTACCGGTCGGCGTTCGTGTGAGCGTAACGGTAGCAGTCGCTGTCGAAGTCCGGGTCGGTGTGTTCGTCGGCGTTGGGGAAGGTGATGCGGTGGCCGTTGGTGTAGCAGTGTTCGTCGGCGTAGTGGTGCGTGTGGGGGTCGGCGTACTGGTTGGTGACTGGCAGCTCAAGACGACTTCGAGAATATACTGAATGCCGAACGGGTTGTTGGTTCTTGAGGCGTTGTCGTTGCTGACCTGCAATGTCAGCAGGTTTGATCCGGCGTGAAACGGCGCGGACGAGATGGGGACGATACTGCTCGCATTGGTAGCCACCTGCGCGATCAAACTGCCATTGATGTACCACCGCGAAGCATTGTCAGAAAATATCTTCAGACGCGCATCCGCTACACCACAGTTGGCCGGAATTGAAAATGGTCGGCGATGAAGGTCGGTGACACCTTGTATCCAACCCGGTGCAGCCTTCCATACATAGGGTCCAATCTCTGGAATGGGGTCCCATCCATATTGAGTCCAACCTGTGTTCCAATCAACATAGCCTTGTGCATTCCAGGCTGAATCATCATAAGTGGGTTGCCACCAGTTTGCTTCTGGGCCGCTTGTTGGCTCATAAGGATCATAGGGGCATGACGACATGCTGGTGCAACCATGATAAGCATCCCACTCAACCCGGTGCCAGTGTCCCAGTGTCTGCCACCCATACGCCCCGCCAGGAGAGCGTATCACTTCGCTCCATACCTCAGAGGGTTGCCCATTCATGACAAGAGGAAAGTAAACGCGCGGTTGCAGTGTAGCGACAGGCGCTGCAAGTCCCACGGCTATCGGAAAAAAGAGTACAAATAACGCTGCAACAGCAACCGCGAATTTTTGTGGCCAATGAACCCGCAAGCGATCGAGCATGTTTTACCATCCTTAATAAACCAGATTTGTCTATCTCACTGTCCACACATGACCAGCCGTTCTACTAGGGCCTAAAACGGATGAGTCAACGCATGTACCCTACATTCATGTGTGAGGAAATGAGATAGGAAGGTTCTTCAGATGGTATACGATCCCACAACGAAAAACAATCTGAATCTTGTCTTATCTTCATCCTTTTTTGCAAACCTGCGTACACTTTTCTAACCAGATCATCCCGCTTGGCGTTGGCGCAACAACTCTCGATTGATCTGTTTGACCAAACCCGGACCAGCGTACACGAGACCCGTGTAAACTTGCACCAACTTCGCGCCAGCCTCCAGCTTCTCGAGCGCATCCAGCGGGCCCATCACACCTCCCACGCCAATGATGGGTAACTTGCCGTTGGTCTTGCGACTGATGCAGTGAATCAGGGCGGTCGATCGCTCGCGCAGAGGTTTCCCACTTAGGCCACCCTTGAGGTCGTGATATGACAGAGGAATTCCGGCACGCCCGATGGTGGTGTTCGTCGCGATAACGCCATCCAGACCCGCCAATTCAATGGCACGCAGCACATCTTCCACTTCGCCCTCGGTCAGATCCGGCGCGATCTTGACCAACACCGGCACACGATTTTGAAATTGCTGCGAGTCAGGCGCCCGCACTCGCGACGTCGGTGTCGCCACCTCATCTCGCGCCGCGGCCACTTCTTTCAACAATCCTTCCAGATAAGCGCGCGCCTGCAATTGCCGCAGATTCAACGTGTTGGGGCTGCTGATGTTGATCGCCACATAGTCCGCCTCGCGATACACCTGCTTGAACAATGCCACGTAATCTTCAGCCGCCTGCGCCAGAGGCGTGTCTTTACTCTTGCCAAGGTTGATGCCGACTTTCGCCTTGCCCCGGCGGATCCTCAAAGCGTCCACGCCATTATTCGGAAAGCCCATACTATTGATCACGCCCTGCGCTTCAACCACACGATGCACTCGTGGTCGGTCATTACCGATCTGCTTTTGTCGCGTAATCGTCCCGATCTCAATGTGCCCAAAACCCAACGCGCTTAGCCCGCGCACGCCCACACCATCTTTGTCATAGCCCGCCGCCAACCCGATCGGATTGCGGAACTTCACGCCGAACGCCTCCACCTCCAGGCGCGGAACGTTCACCTCGAAGATCGCACGTAACAGGGCATACGCCGGCGGCAAGATCCCGGCCCAGCTGATTAAGCACAATGTGATCTTATGAATGACCTCGGGGTCAAGTTTGAAGAGCAACGGTCGAATCATGTTGTACATGTTCTGATCCATCCTGGCAAGAGGACAAGGTGACCAGACGAGCTCGCGTATGGAGCAACGTGCCAGCCCATCAGCTTGTCACCCCTTCAGAAAGGCTGTCACTTCCTCAAACTGCGCCTGCGAAATCGCACCCGATCGCAGCCACATGGGGAGCAGATCGTGAAGGTCCACGATTGAATGCAGCCGATAACCCGCCTCAGCCAGCATTGCCCCGGCCCCCTGTCCGCGATCAATGAGCACGACGATGTCACGCACTTTAAGTCCGGCCTCTTCCAGCTTTTGAATCGCCTCGATCTTCGAACCGCCCGTCGTTGCCAAATCGTCGATCACGACGATGGTTTCGCCTGCCTGAAAATCGCCTTCGATCGCCGCTTGAGTCCCGTAGTCTTTCGCTTCACGGCGCGGATAGATCAAGGGACAATCGATTGTCAGCGCAATGGTCGTAGCAATCGGCAACGCCGCATAGGGAATACCCGCCAGCCGATCGAAACTCAGTTCCTCTAATTTCCCAGCGTAGGCCTGCGCGACACGCCACAAGATTGCGGGGTGTGTTACCAGCCGCCGTAGATCGAGATAAATCGGCGATATGATCCCGGACTTCAAGGTGAACTGCCCAAAGCGCACACACTGCGAGTCGACCAGGTCTTGCGCAAGTCGCGCAGGGGAAATTAGTGGTGGAAGGGGGGAGGTGGCAGATTGGCTTTCTGGCGCCCCGGTTCCAGTTTCTTCCTGGCCCGTCTCTCGGCGTGCTTCACGAGCCGCACGCCCAGCGCGTCGCCGGCACGCCGTGCCGGGTACGACGTGGCGCCTATTGCCCATTTCCAATTGCCAGTGATTGATTTCATCACGAATCTTCTGCGCTGCTGCGCCGGGATCAGCAGTTTGTGAGATCGATCGGGAAACGTTGATCAGCAATCCCAGTCCATCGGCACGTAAGCCGGCCTCCAGCGATGCCTTCAAATCGCCGCCCTGCGCGCCGATGCCGGGTACCAGGAACCACAAGTCCGGCGCTGCCGATCGCACTCGCGCCAGGGCCTGCGGATCGGTCGCTCCGACAACCAGCCCCACGTTCCCGTTCACATTCCATTCCTGGGCGTGCTGCGCCACCATCTCATACAGGACATTTGAGGCGGATGACGCATCTTCCTGGAGATGCACCCGCAAACATTGAAACTCATCCGCGCCCGGATTAGAGGTCTTGCACAACACAAACGCGCCGCGTTCTGAACGGGTCAAAAATGGCTGCAATGCTTCACCGCCCAGATATGGATTCAGCGTGATAGCCTGCGCACCCAGCTCATCAAACGCCGCCCGTGCATAGGCTTCTGCCGTAGCTGCAATGTCGCCGCGCTTCGCGTCGAGGATCACTGGAATTCCGGCCGGAACATGCGCGATCACCGCTTTCAGTGCCGCCAGGCCTTCCGCGCCGAAGGCCTCAAAAAAGGCTGCATTGGGCTTGAAGGCCAGCGCAAACTCGGCCGTCGCGTCAATCAAGCGGAAACATTCTTCACGCGCCGAGGCCGCATCTTGCGCGCGGGGATCAAGTCCCACGCACAATACCGAATCGATTTTTCGTGCTCGCTGCTCAAGTCGTTCAAAGAAGTTCATTGTTCCTACTTTCTACCACCGTACCCTCCCCTGTTTGCGTGGTCTACGAAAGGGGGAGGGTTAGGGAGGGGGTCAGGCTTTGCCCAACACCATCGCCAGCAGCGCCATCCGCACGTACAAGCCGTACTCCATCTGGCGAAAGTATGCGGCGCGCGGATCGTTATCGACATCCATCGTAATCTCGCCGACACGCGGCAGCGGGTGCATCAACACCATTTCCGGTTTGGCACGCTTCATCGTCTCAGGAGTAATGACGAACGCGCCCTTGACGGATTCATAGACGCTCAAATCCTCAAAGCGCTCCTTCTGGACACGCGTCACATACAACACGTCCGTGTCGGCGAGCACCGGCTCAAGGTTATCATACACTTTCTGCTCCACGCCGAACTTGCCCAGTTCCTCCACAATGGATTGGGGCATCTGCAAAATATCAGGGGACACGTAATTCAACTTGGCGCCATACAACGCCAGCAACCGCGACAGTGAATGCACGGTGCGCCCATACTTCAAGTCACCCAGCATCGTCACGGTCAGGCCCTCCAATCGCCCCAACTCCTCGCGAATCGTCAATAAATCCAGCAGCGCCTGGGTGGGATGCTCGCCCGTACCGTCGCCGGCATTGATGATGGGCTTGCGGGCGTAACGGGCTGCCGTTGCCGCTGCGCCTGTTTCAGGATGACGCAGCACGATCACATCTGAATAACATTCCAGCGTCCGAATCGTGTCGGGCAGTGATTCGCCCTTGGCCACCGACGAATACTTCACCTCGCTGATGGGAATCACACTGCCCCCCAGGCGCTCCATGGCCGCGGTGAACGATGATGACGTGCGGGTGGAAGGTTCGTAAAACAGGCTCGCCAGAATTTTGCCCTTCAACAGATCGAATGTCCCGACGCGTTCCACCATGGTGCGCATCTCTTCCGCTACGGCAAAGATGTACTCCAGATCAGTGCGGGCGAATTGCGAGACCGACAGGATGTGCTGTCCATAGAAACGTCCGTCGCCCCGCTCACCCAACGGCAAGTGCGCCGCCGACGAGCGTTTGCGCCCCACCCCGGTTGTTTTAATTGCCATGTTGTGTCTCTCCTTTGTGAATGTTCTTGGATTGATTCAAAGCGGCTTGAGTTGTGGCGCAAGTTGGCAACTTGCGCGGCAAGATAACAGCTGGCCTTACCCAGTCACGACGCTGACGCGCGCACATCGCGCCCGAAGCCGGGCGGCGCCAGGACTTCTCCAGCACGATACGCTTCAACTCCGCGCAACATCACACGTCGTACGCGACCGCGCATCGTCCAGCCTTCAAACGGCGTCCATTTCGCGCGCGTTTGCAGTTCGCTGCCGCGCACGATCCAATCTTCGTCGGGATCGATCTCGATCCAGGTCTCCGGTTGATCGGGCAGCTGAAACAGCCGCCGGGGATTGTACACCACCCGATCGATCAGCTGCTCGATCGAGATCACGCCTTCGCGCACCAGCTCCAGATATAAGGGCAACGCGGTCTCCAATCCCGGGAAACCTGGCGGCGGGTTCGGCGCATCCTTCTCGGCCCGCGTGTGCGGCGCATGATCGGTGGCGAAGCAATCGATCGCCTCCAGGTTCGAGCGCAGCGCCTGCCGATCGGCCTCCTGCGCCAGGCGGGGCCGTACTTCGGATCGCCCGAAGCCGATCGTGTTTGCGAACTCGTCCGTGAGAAAGAAGTGATGGGGCGTCACCTCGCACGTCACGTTGAGCCCTTTCTCTTTCGCCCGACGGATTAACTCGATCTCATCCTGGCGACTGACGTGACAGATGTGCACCTGCCGGCCGGTCAGGTGCGCCACCAGGATGCAGGCCGCCACCGTGCGCCCTTCGGCGTGGCACAGCACCGGCCGATCGGCGGGCCACCGCTCCAGGTGCTGCACCAGTGAGGCAAGATCATCCAGGCGCAGCGGCCCAAACGTCTGATCGAGATACAGCTTCAGTCCGGTGACTTGCGGCGCCAGCGCCTGCGCGGTCTGCACGTTATCCGCGCCGGCCCCCAGGTGAAGGCCGTAATCGCAGCGCGCATGCGATCGGGCCAGGTGTTGCTTGGCAGCCAGCGTTTCAGCATTCGTGATCGGCGGCGTATTATTCGGCATATCGAGCACGCACGTAAAGCCGCCTGCCAGCGCGGCGGCCGTGCCGGTGACATAGTCCTCTTTATGCGTCGCGCCCGGCTCACGTAGATGCACATGCCCGTCGATCAAGCCCGGCAGTTTGAGTGTGGTCATGCTTTGGCTCCTCTCTGGCCCACAGGCAAAAAAAGAGCCGACAATGAGAGTCGGCTCTTACAAAACAATGACGATCACAGCAGGGACACGCTGCTTCAGCGCTCCGCGCCAGTGATGAATTGGGTTGTGGATCGGTTTTTGTTGAGTCTTCATGGCGGCAAATTGCGCGTGATTTTAGTCGCGATACAGTTTTGTGTCAAGGCCCAAAATTCATCGTCATTTCATCGGGTCCAAATTCCTTGTCGAAGGTGATCAACTGTGTTACACTTCGCTTTCGTTGAATCCAACTTACTTAGAGGGTAGCATGAAGTTATTGGCAGTGCTGGGGCGCGTCAGTCTGACGATCATGGTGATCGCGTTGATCAGTCTGGTCGTACTCCATCCCGCGCAGGCCGTACCGCACTCGCAGGGACAAGCCATCGCTCAAATCACTTCACCCACCGAGGGCCAGCCGCTGACTGGACTGGTCACGATCTCGGGCTCTGCCGATCATCCCGAATTTGCCCGGTGGGAATTGGCCTATGGGCCGGATCCCAATCCCTCAGATGCCTGGCAGCCTTTCACCAGTGGTGAGCAACCGGTGCTGAATGGCACCCTCGGGACGTGGAATACCGGCGTCATCGCCGACGGCGGCTACATGTTGCGGCTGCGCGTCGTGCGCCAAGACAGCAACTATGATGAAGCGTTTGTCCGTGGCCTGCAAGTAAGCAACAGCGCGCCGATCGGTACACCTACTTCCATTCCACCTGCGGCCACCTTTCCGGCCGAACAGCCCACCGTCGCGGCGAATGAAGTGACTCAGCCCACCGTCGCCGTGGTCGTGGAGCAGCCGCCGACCAGCGTGCCAGAGGCTCCTGCCCCGCAGAGCAATCAGCCACAGAAAAGCGCGGCGGCCCGCCGCAACGCCGCCGCGGCTGTCAGCGTCGATACCGGGTTATTCGGCTCCGCTTGCTTCAACGGAGTGCTCATGACGGCCGGCTTGTTCATGCTGCTTGGTGCCATTCAAATTTCACGGTGGGGCCTGAAGGAATATCGGCGCAGTCAAAAACGGAAGTAATAAGTTTGATCAAGGTTCACTGGACAATGATGACTAAACCAGGATTGATGTAGGTTAGATGCACTTTCTGAATCGGTTCAAATCGTCTGAAGTAGAAACGCCGTCTGACACTGCGGTGCTGATGGTGGGCCTGGGCAATCCGGGCCGTGAGTACGCGAGCAATCGGCACAACATCGGTTTCATGACCGCCGACCGCTGGGCCGCCGCTCACTCCATCGCGTTTAACAAGATTCAGCATCACGCCATCGTCGCTCTGGGCCGCAGCGGCGAACGCCGCGTCATCGTCGCCAAACCGCAGACGTACATGAACGAGAGCGGCCGGGCAGTGGGCGCCCTGCTGCGCTTCTACAAGATTCCAGCTGAGCGCCTGCTGGTGATCTTTGACGATCTCGACCTGCCGTTCGGTGCCATCCGGCTGAGAGCCGACGGCGGCGCGGGTGGCCACAACGGCCTGCGCTCGATCATTCAACATCTGGGCGGCAATCACTTCGCGCGGCTGCGCCTGGGCATCGGCCGACCGCCGGGGCGCATGGATCCGGCAGCCTTTGTCCTGCAGGACTTCAACCGCGCAGAAGCCGCCGAACTGGACGCCCTGCTCGATCGCGCCGCTCAGGCGATCGATGCTTTTCTGGCAGTTGGCATTGCCGCCGCCATGAATCAATTTAACACGAACCCGCCAAGGGATAGGACGGTACAATCATGAACGAATATGAAGTTTTTGCCAAAGCATTCCGTTGCACCCCCGCCATGGCCGAATCGATCGTCAAGCGCGTGCGCGAGCGCGTAGGCCGTGAGGTGCCGATGAGCGAGATGCTCAACGCCATCAAGAAAATTCCACCCACGCGCCTCTCCACCGACACGCTGGTGATCCGCTTGCAGAAGAACAGCGGCATCAAGAGCGCCTCGCGCAAGACCAGCGATGACGAGTTCGACGACTTCGAGATCGAAGGCGCGACCGAGACACCCGGACTGCGCACCGTGAACTCCACGACCCGCACCCGCACCTCGTCGCGTGTCGTCGCGCCCAAGCGGCCCACCGGTGCGAACGCTCAGATCGATCAGCTGCTCCAAAAGAACTGGACGCAAGCCCGCGCGTTAGGCATGAACCCGCCGAACATTTCGGTCGATCAATTCGTGCGCCAGACCCAATCGACCGTCGGCGAACCCAAGCCCACGGTGGCGCGGGTACTGAGCGCCGTGCAAACGTTGAGCAAGAAAGACGTGCTCATCACGCCAAATTTGGCGGCGGATGAGATTATCGAAAAGGATGAACTCAGGTGACGCGTAACGCGTAATGAGTAACACAGGCACCGCACGGCTGTCATTGCTGGTTACGTCTTACTCGTTATGAGACTTAAACCACTCGTAACGTGACTGACACGATCAACCTCTCCGGCTTGTTGCCGCTCCTGAGCGAGCAAACAGCATTTCAGCAACTGGCCCGCGAACTAAATGCTCTGCACGATGGCCGCGCAGCGTGGCGACTCCCCGTCCTGCGCGCCGCTCGTCCACTCTTGTTAGCTGCACTCGCACAGCACGCTTCTGCCGATCGACCGCTCCTGGTCATCGCCGCGAAACCTGATCGGGCCCAGGCGCTCTACGAATCACTGCGCGCTTACGGCCTCGCCACACCCGATCGGCTATTACGCTTCCCCGAACCGTCAGCCCTATTCTATGAACGCGCCCCCTGGCCACGTGAAGTGGTGGCGGAACGATTACAGGTCCTGGACAAACTGACGAACAACCTTTCGGAAGTTGCGAACCCTCACGCAGGCGCGCCGATCATCGTCGCCTCGGTGCGTGCCGTGATGTTCCGCACCTTGCCAACGCGCGCCTTTCACCTGGGCACCCGCACGCTGAAACGGAACCAGACGATCAGTCTCGATCAATTATTGGAAACATGGGTCGGCTTTGGTTACGAAAGCGTCTCCACGGTGTTGTCACCGGGTGAGTTCAGCCGGCGCGGTGGCATCATCGATGTGTTTCCGCCCGTGTTGCCGCGTCCCGTGCGCATCGAGTTCTTCGGCGACGAGGTCGAATCCCTGCGCGCATTCGATCCGGCCTCGCAGCGGTCGCTGGAGGCGTTAGCGCAAGTGATCATCACGCCGGCAACCGAACTGCTGCCGAAGAATGGGCCGCTGGCAGCTGAGAAGATTAAGACATGGGACACCTCGGTGCTGCCGGACGATCAGGCCGAACTGTTCGAGAAGGATCGCAAAGGGCTGATCGGTGGGGTACCCTTTCGCGGCATCGAATTTTATCTGCCGCTGCTGCATAGTGACGCCCCCTCACTGCTGGATTATCTACCACGCAAGGCCATCATCGCCTTGGATGATGCCGACGAGATTGCCGATCACTGGAGCGAACTGGAAGAACAGGCCATCGATCTACGCCGCTCCGCGGAAGAAGACCACGCACTGCCGCCTGATTTTCCACTGCCCTACCTCACCTGGGATGAATGGCGCGAGAAGCTGGCGGGGCGCAGTCGCCTGTCGTTGGGTGAAGAGCTCCATCCCGACGACGAACCGGCCCCGGCTTCGGCGTTGCCGCTCTCACCGGGACAGCGCTTCGGGGGGCAGCTCAAACCCCTTATTGAGCACATCGGCCAGATGAGGACGATGAATGATGCCGTGATTGTGGTGAGCCGGCAGGCCGGCCGCCTGGCTGAGCTGTGGGCCGAGCGTGATCATCTGCGCCCGCCCGTGCACAGCCTAACCGATCAACCCCAACCGCGCGCCTTGATCTTTGTGCAAGGATTGCTGGACGAAGGTTGGACCCTGCGCGGCATCGCGCCGCGTGACGAGAACGAACGCCGGTCGGTGGGCCTGTGGTCGCTGCACGTCATCACCGACGCAGAGATCTTCGGTTGGTCACGTCCCCAGCCGAGGCGGCGCGGCAAACCCAAAGCCATCACGCCCGAACAATTCTTCGCGGACTTGCAGCCCGGCGACTACGTCGTCCACATCGATCACGGCATCGGCATTTTTCAGGGTTTGATCAAACTCACGCTGGAAGGCATCGAGAACGAATATTTGCAAGTGGCGTATGCCTCCGGCGATAAGCTATACGTGCCCATCCATCAGGCCGACCGGCTGAGTAAGTACATCGGGGCAGAAGATCACGCGCCGGAGATCCATCGCCTGGGCACGGCCGATTGGGGCCAGGTCCGATCGAAGGCCAAAGAAGCCGCGCTGGCCGTGGCGCGCGAGCTATTGGAGTTGTACGCGGTGCGCGAACTGGCGCCGGGCTTTGCCTTCAGCGCCGATACGCCGTGGCAGAACGAACTGGAGGCGTCGTTCCCGTATCTGGAAACCGAAGATCAACTGCGCGCCATCCGTGCCGTGAAAGACGACATGCAAAAGCCGCAGCCGATGGATCGGTTGATCTGCGGCGATGTGGGCTACGGCAAAACCGAAGTGGCGTTGCGCGCCGCCTTCAAAGCCGTGCAGGACGGCCGGCAAGTGGCCGTGCTGGTACCGACGACTATTTTGGCGCAGCAGCACTACACCACCTTCACCACGCGTCTGGCTGCCTTTCCCGTTTCAGTGGAAATGCTCTCGCGGTTTCGGTCGGAAAAGGAACAGGACGCGATCTTGCACCGGCTGCGCGAGGGCAACGTCGATATTCTGATCGGCACGCATCGCCTGCTGCAACAGGATGTGCTGTTCAAAGACCTGGGCCTGTTGATCATCGACGAAGAGCAACGCTTTGGTGTGACGCACAAAGAGCAGTTGAAAAAGATGCGCACCGAGGTGGATGTGCTGACACTGACGGCCACGCCGATCCCGCGCACCTTGTACATGAGCCTAGTCGGCGTGCGCGACATCAGCACCATCGACACGCCGCCGGAAGAACGCTTGCCCGTGGCGACGTACGTGGGCGAATACGACGATCATCTGGTCCGGCAGGCGATCTTGCGGGAACTCGATCGCGGTGGACAGGTCTTCTTCGTGCACAACCGGGTACTCGGCATCGAGCAGATCGCCGATCGGTTGGCAAAGATCGTGCCGGAGGCGCGGACCGGCACCGGCCACGGGCAGATGGACGAGCACGCGCTCGAGAAGGTGATGATCGATTTTGTGAAGGGCGACATCGATGTGCTGTTGTGCACCTCGATCATCGAGAGCGGGTTGGACATTCCGAACGCGAACACATTGATTGTGGATCGCGCCGATCGGTTCGGGCTGGCACAGCTGTATCAGCTGCGCGGGCGCGTCGGGCGCGGCGCCACCCGCGCATATGCGTATTTCCTCTACGACAAAGCCAGCGGCATGACAGACGATGCCCGCCGCCGCCTGGAAGCGATCCGCGAGGCGAGCGAGCTGGGCATGGGCTACTCCATCGCCATGCGCGATCTGGAGATTCGCGGCGCAGGTGATCTGCTGGGCATGCGCCAGAGCGGTCACATCAGCGCAGTGGGGTTTGATCTCTACACCAAGCTATTGCAGCGGTCGGTCACCGAGATGAAGGCGCTGCGTGACGGGACACCCGCGCCAGCGATGCCGCTGACGGGCGTCAACATCGATCTGCCGCTGCAGGCGCACGTGCCGACCGATTACGTGATGAACGAAGGCTTGCGCTTGCAACTCTATCGCCGGATGGGCAACATCACGGCCGCGGAAGAGATCGATGCGCTGGCGCAGGAGTTAGCCGATCGGTTTGGGCTACCCCCGAAGGCCGTGGAGAACCTGATGTTCCAACTGCATCTCAAGGTGCTGGCCGCCCGGGCGCAGGTCAGCGCCATCGTGCGCGATCGCGAGCGCAACAACCTCGTGCTGAAATGCGAGGCGCTGGAGCACGCCGATCGGCTTAGCTTACAAAAGAAACTGGGCAGCGCGGCCTCGGTGCAGCGCCGCGAGGTGCATCTTGCCAACGACGAGACGTGGCGCATCAAGCTGGTGAAGGTGCTGCAAGAGATTTCTGATCTCTGATTTCGGATAGTGAGGCCCGCTTATCCGCGCCTTGTGTTATCATTGCCCCATGATTTCCTCTGATTCTTCTGTCGCTGATCTCCTCAAACAAGGCATTGCTGCCGCCAAAGCAGGTGAGGAAGTGCAAGCCCGACAGTTGTTGAGTCGCCTCGTAGAACAGGACGAGCGCAACGTCACAGCCTGGCTATGGCTGAGCAGCGTCGTGGACAACTTCGCCGATCTGGAAGTGTGCCTGGAGAATGCGGCGACCCTACAACCGCAGAATGAACTCATCGGCCAGCGTCTGGCCTGGGTCAAACAGCAACAAGCCGCCGTGTTGCCACCCCTGGTCGAGGAAAGCGCCGCCCCGCCCGCGCGTGAAGCAGCAAAAGCAGAGCTTGTCACGCGCCCTGCGCTCGTCCCCGATCAACCGGGACAGTTGGAAGTGCAACGCCAGTTCATTTGCCCAAAGTGCGCGGGGCGGCTGCGCTTCAATCCAGAGATCGTCGATCTGCAATGCCAGGCCTGCGGCTATATCGAGGTGGTGGATGAAATCTCGGCGCGGCCGCCGGAACGAGTGCTGAATGCCGTCCTGCGGACGCAGCGGGGCTATCGCTGGGCCAGCGTCGAACGAATGCTGCGTTGTCAACAATGTGGGGCGCAGACCATCTTTCCCCCTGCCCAGACTTCAGTCAGTTGTCCCTACTGTGGCAATGCCGTCTTTGGCACAGCCCCCGAAGATCAAGAGTTGGAAACGCCGCAAGCGTTGATCCCCATGAGCCTGGAAGCCGACGCCGCCCGCCAGAAAGTCACAACCTGGTTGGGCCGTGGCTGGCTAGCGCCCGGCGATTTAACGCGAGCCATGCTGCATGGCTTGCAGCCAGTCTACTTGCCGCTCTGGTTGTTTAATGCAGCGGTCACCCTCTATCCTGCCGGCCACGATAAACAAGTCTACCTTTACGCCAATTGGGCGGTATCCGGCATCCGCAGTTTACCGACCCGCTTGATCAAGAATCTGGGCGAAGTTGTCATGAAGAACCTCATCGAATTCAAGCCGGAATATCTGGCCGGCTGGCCGGCTTCCACCTATGATGTCTCAGCGGCGATCGCCGCGCTACAAGCCGAGCGGGAGATGAAGGCGGATGCGCAAGCTCGCATGCCGTTGGGCCGGGCCTTTAGCCCGGCCGGTTTCTCTGCCGAAAGTTTTTGGCTGATCTTGTTCCCGATCTGGATCTCCAGCTATACCTATCGGGGGAAGCTCTATCGCGTGTTGGTGAATGGCGAGACCGGTCAGGTGGCAGGCGATAAGCCCTTTAGCTGGATTAAAGCGCTCGCCATGGCGGCCGCCATCTCAGCGGTACTCAGCCTGCTTGGCTTTGTGCTGCTGCGCACGTTGAGCGCTCTGTCGTTCCCGCCCGAATGGATCGCGACCCTTCAACCCATCCTCGATACTCTGCAGCCGGCTGGCTTCTTGCTCCTTCCCGGCATTGTCATGTTGATCATCATAGTGGTGATCGCCTTTCGCGATTAGCCTGTGCTAAAATCAGGACAGTTCAATCCGCACGATGCGGGGTCATCCATATGACGACTTCCTCTAAAGATACCGGCTTTGAATTTCAACCCTATTACGGCATCTGCACCTTTGGCCGCGCGCCACACACACGCGACCTTGCCGGTGCAGAGGTCGCCATCGTCGGCGTGCCCTACGACGGAGCGACTTCATATCGCAGCGGGGCGCGCTTCGGACCGCGCGCCATCCGCGAACAGTCGATGCTGCTGTGGGGGTACAACAACGCGTTGGGCGTGTCGCCGTTCAAGACGCTGCAAGTGATCGATTACGGCGATGTGGACGTGGTGCCGGTGGATGTGCTGGCCACGCACACGGCGATCAATGACGAGGTGAGCCAGATCGTTCAGGCGGGCGTGAAAGTCATCGCCCTGGGCGGCGATCACTCGATCGCGCTGCCGCTGTTGCGCGCCCACGCCCGCCAGTATGGCCCACTGGCCGTGGTACATTTCGACGCGCATCCTGACACGTGGGACACCGAGTTCGGCGAGCGGAAGTACAGCCATGGCACACCCTTCCGCCGCGCCATCGAAGAAAAGCTGATCGACACGAGCGCCTACCTCCAGATCGGCATTCGGGGGCCGACGTCGGGCAAGCAGGACTACGCAGATGCGCTGGCGCTGGGCGCGCGGATGATCACCCTCGACGAAGCGATGGGCCTGGGGTTAGCCGGTATCCTGAAAGAGATCAAAGATCGTGTGCAGGACAAGCCGCTGTACATCACGCTCGATATCGACTCGATCGATCCGGCGTTCGCGCCGGGAACGGGCACACCCGAAGTAGGCGGCTTCAGCAGCTATCAGATGTTGCAGTTGTTGCGTGGCTTGAAAGGATTAAACTTTGTCGGCGGTGATCTGGTGGAAGTTTCACCATCATTCGATCATAGCCATATCACGTCGATCCTGGCGTCCAACCTGGTGTTTGAGTATCTGTCGCTGCTGGCGTTGAACAAACTGAAGGCAGAATAACCTCACCCCCAACCCCTCTTCTGAAATCAACAAGACGATTTCAGGAGAGGGGAGTCACACAAACCCTCCCGGAGGCTTGCAGCCTCCGGGAAGTCTTGTAGAAACCGGGTTTCTCCAAGCTGATGTACAGTGTCGCCAAGAAGGGAGAAACCCGGTTTCTTATTATTACAGGCCGCGCACCAAAATTGGCAGATAGACGCGCGCCCAAACGTCGACGATGGTGGTAGCCGTGAGTGTGTTGACGCTGTTCGCCGCCGTGACGGTCGCCGTGTAGCGGCCCGGCGCGGCATAGCTATGCCCGATCGGAGTGCCGCTGCCCGTTTGTCCATCCCCGAAGTTCCACAAGTAGGTGATGCCACCGCCGGTTGCCGTGGCTGTAAAGTATGTCACACTGCCCCAGGTCGTAGGACTGCTGTTGCTGACGCTCAAGTTGGCAATCGCTGCCTCGGTGATGGTGACGTACGCCGTCGCCGTAAGTGCGCTGCTGCTATTACTGGCCGTCACTACGGCAGTGTACACGCCCACCGCAGGGTACGTGTGATTGGTCGCATTTCCGCTGCCGGTCGTGCCATCGCCAAAGTTCCACGCATAAGCGATATTTGTGCCGCTGGCCGTGGCAATGAAGGCCGTCGGGTTGCCCAATACGGTGGGGCTGGAGTTCGCCGCGGTTAAACCACTGATCGGTTGATCCGTAATCGTTACCGGTGTCGTGGCGACGACGCTGCTGATGTTGTTGCTGGCCGTGACAACGGCGGTGTACACACCCAGTGCACTGTAGACGTGCGTCGGCGTCGCGCCACTGCCCGTTTGTCCATCTCCAAAGTTCCACGCGTAAACGATGCTGCTGCCGTTCGCCGTGGCGGTGAAGTGTGTGGTATTACCTAGCGCGGTAGGACTGCTGTTGACGGCATTCAAGTTTGTAATCGCCGCATCGGTGATGGTGACCGGCGTGGTAGTCACCACCGTGTTGATCGAATTGCTGGCCGTGACGATGGCCGTGTAGAAGCCCACCGCGCCATAGGCATGCGTCGTCGTCGCGCCACTGCTGGTGGCTCCATCGCCGAAGTTCCAAGCATAGGTAACATCGGTACCGTTCGCGGTCGCCGTGAAGTTCGTGGTGTTGCCCAACGCCGTAGGACTGCTGTTGACGACCTGCAAATTGGTAACTCCCGCCGCCGTGATGGTGACTGGGGTGGTGGCCGTCATGACGCTGACGCTGTTGGTGGCCGTGACGATGGCGGTATACACGCCCACGTTGGTATAGCTGTGCCCGATCGGATTACCGCTGCCCGTCGCGCCATCACCGAAGTTCCAGGTGTAGAGGATGTTCGTACCGGTGGCCGTCGCGGTGAAAGCCGTCGAGCTGCCCACGCCGGTCGGGCTGGAGTTGGCTGCCTGCAAGTTGGAGATCGGTATGTCATTCGCGATGGGGCCACCGACGACCAGCGCATACGGTTGAGTCGCGATCGGCACATTGAAAGCCCGCACCGTCACGGTGTACACTCCGATCGGCGGATTGGCGACGACGACACCTTCGACGTTGTTGATACGATCGCCGCTCGGACTGACATTGCCGCGATACGTCGAACCATCCGGTCCGGTCATGATCAGATCGAGATCGTTCACGAGTTGCGCCGAGGCTGATAGCGACGCCGGGGGATCCGTCCACGTTAACATGACGCGCAGAGGTTGCGTGTTGGTGACGACGCGCAATGAATTGGTGGGCGTGTGTGTGTAGGTGATCGTCTGTCCGGTAGTCAAACCGCCGGTGTGATCATCCAGCCAGAGCGCGTAGGGAAATGGCACCCCGATGAAACCCAGGCTGGTACGTCCCCAGCCTGCTACACCATTGGGTCGCGCAAAGGTAATCTCTTGCGTCGCACCAAGTCCATATTGGCCGGGAGCCATATCGATCGTGGTGTTTAACAACACGCCCTTCAACGCTGCCGCACTCGGCGTGATGATGCCGCGCACACCAAGCCATTGACGCACCAACGTACCGGCGCCCGCCGTCAATGGTGTCGCCATCGATGTACCGCCGGAATAGACGTAGTGGGGATTAGTTTCGTGCGCGCCCCACAGCGGAGTCGCACCCGGATAGTGTGATTTATTCGAAACGATGTTCGTCCCTGGCGCGACGATGTCGGGCTTGAGGCGACCGTCATCCACCGGCCCACGCGAAGAAAATGCGGCCATGCCGTTGGCGTTGTTGGAAACGAGATCAGTGGCGATGGGCTCTACCCCGAAGCAGAAGGTTAGCAACAACCATGGATAAGCGCCGACACCTCCTGACGTCCGATTGCTCTCACCGGCTCCCACCGTGATGACGTTTTTGGCTGTACCTGGCGAAAGCAGCGAATCAGGATCGACGACGCCATTACCGCCCGTGCAAAAGCCGAAGGGAGGAGTCGGTATCCCATCGACACCCGAATTGCCCGCCGCCACAAAGATCGTCATATCAGGATGTTCCCAGACAAATTGATCGGTGCGCTGCGCACCAAAGGGATAACCGCCGAACTGCGCTGCGGTGTCCGTGATCGGGCCGGTGTAATCACCCCAACTGTCGCTGTGCAGTCGCGCGCCATCCGCATAGGCCTGCGCAAAGAGTTGGTAGTAATCGGGATCAAGCCCAATGATCGATCCATCTGACAAGGCTTCAAAGGCCTGAACCACCAGATGCGCTTCCGGCGCAACACCCGCGAAGGTGTTGGTGTAGACGTGCTGTGCCGGATTCGCACCCGACTGTACACCTGCACCCGCAATCGAACCCGCGACATGGGTGCCATGTCCGAAGTTATCGCCCAAATCTCCACCGGCGGATAAAACATGCGTGGCGCTGATCCGGCCTGTAAAGTCCGGGCTCATGGTGCCAAAGTCACCGGTGTCCAGGCCCGAATCGGCTACGGCAATCAACTGATTCGATCCGAACAAACCGTAATGGGTCCACGCGGGTTCGACCTGCATAATCGTGCGTGCATAGTCGTTGAGCAGATGCGGCTGTGTGGCATATTCAATCCAACGCACCGCGGGCAAGCGCGCGATCTCCAATAGAGCATCTTCACCATTGAGCGCCACTGGGCCGCGCACAACGTTTAGGGTCTGCAGGTCACGCACCAGCGCAGCCTCTTCGCCCGGCCAACCCGTGATGCGGAAGTTGCCCGCAAGCGACTTGCCTTGCCGCACAGCCGAGAGCAAAGTGGGCGACAGTTTATCGGCCAGGACAAACGCGGTGCGCGCATACACATTGGATAAGCGCGCGGCGGCCGTTAACTGATTCGGCGTGCCCTGCACCAGATAAGCATAGTCGGGGAGATATTCACGGATCTTCACACCGGTAGCTTGCAGGCGTTCACGATCGGCTACAGTGGGTGGAACACTAAATTGGATAATGGCATAGGAATCAGGCGCAGCTTCCAGCCACGGTGCATTCACGCTGGCAGGTGCGGGCTGGCGCGCATCGAAGGTACCGCGCAACAAGCGCAAGCGCGGCACGTCCGTCTGTTGCTGCGGTGCTCCTGTCGTAGACGGAATACCTAATCCGCTCAGGATCAACATCACTACGGACAATAAGGTCAAACCAACACGTAACATCATTCTGCCTCCTCATTGTAGAAATTGATTGGCCTTCCTGGATTAATAGGGAAGAAGAGCCAATCGAAAAACCGAGGTGCTACTGCTTAAACGGAGTTGAGCTCAAGCGACGCTGGACCGGCAGCTTCAGCCAAGTCTATTGTAGAAGAAATTCTAAAAAGTGGAAGTCACGGGGATTCAAACCGAACCCGGGGATACCCCCAGCATCTCCGGGACACGCGGCACCGGTCATTCAAGCGTTATCGATCTGGCGATAGTCTGCATTCCAGTACAATAATGGCTTACCCGAACCATTGACGCCGGCGGCCATCACCTCGCCGATGTAGAGGGTGTGATCGCCCACGACTTGGGTCGAGACCACGCGGCAGTCCAGCCACGCCAGACAATCATCCAAGATCGGCGCGCCGGTCACGGCCTGGTGGGTGTTCAACCCGGCAAAACGATCGACCTCGCCCAGCCGCCCCGCAAAACGATTCGACAACTCGTGTTGATCTTCACGCAAGAAATTAACGACATAGGCCGCGCTGTCTTTGAGCACTGCGGCGCTGGTCAACTCCTGCCCGATCGAGATCAACACCAACGGCGGTTCCAAGGATACCCCCAGAAAGCCGCTGACCGTCAGGCCGTGCCGGTGCTCGGCGGACTGCATCGTCACGATAGAGACGCCGCTGATCCACTGGCGCATGACGTGTTTGAATTGATCGATCGGGATGGACATGATCACCTCATGGGATGCGTGCCAGAAACCGGGTTTCTTCAATGCGGCTGCATCGGCCTTCAAGAATGGAGAAACCCGGTTTCTAAGAGCCAGGAACACGTTTGATCAAAGTATACCATGCCGATCCGCGCCCGTGGCGCTCCTCTCCACGCCGCATCCCGTCCAGCCGATAGGCCGCATCGAAGAGCGCGGCGATTTCGTCCAGCGCCACCCCGACCCGATCAACCTGCGGCTCGAATGCGTACAGCATGTAGATCGCGCCGGGCTTGAGCACCGCAGTCAGCGCGGCCACATAGCGTTGACGTGCTTCAGGTTTCAGATTGTGAAAGCAGCCGATGTCGTAGGCAAAATCGATCCCACCAGAAAATGGGGACTGTTCCGTCGAGTGGCTGACGGCATAGCGCCGCATTAAAGTGACATCGTCGCGCTCCAACCGCACCCGATCGCCTAGCTGCGCTGAGCGAACCTTGCGTTTGGCCAGCGCGATGGCGCGCCGCGAAACATCGATCCCGATCACCGCGAAGCCATGTTGAGCCAGGTAGATCGCGTTGGTGCCTGTACCGCAGCCCAGATCGAGCGCGCGGCCGATGGGCACTTTGCCGCTTTCAATCACGCTCGCAATCTCCGGCGGAGTAACGCCGGTGTCCCACGGTGTTTTCTTGAAGAGGTACAACAAGTCCCAGAAGAGTGACATGCTCGCTCCTCTCAATGAATGAAGGCCGGAATTAACCGGCCTTCATCATATCACACCTGATCGAAATAGCGAGTTATTGGTGGTTGACACGCCTTACTTTAAGACGAGCGGTAGGTACACATGATACATTGTTGCACTTCCACTCCAATAACCGCCCGCCAACGTGTAGCCATTGCCAATCAACGTCCCGGCGTCCGCCTGACCAATCGTGCCGTTCAAGGTGTACGCGCCGCCTGTGGCTGAACCGCCACCATTATCGATAGTGCTCCACGTCAGGTCATAGCCGCCGCCCGTTTGTGCGGCAGCGGGCGTGTGGATCACTGCGAGTGCACCGGCCAACAAACTGAGCATTAGTAGGGTCAGAATCATTTTGCGGTTCATCACTCACCTCATTAGGGGCAGGTCGTGCCGGTATTGACAGCCGTGCCGCGCGAGACCAGCGTGCAGCTGGCGGTGCCCGACACGGCGTTGCCGATGAGCCGTGAGTTGGCGAGGGTCAGAGTGCCGGCGGTTTGCATCACGCTGTTGGTCGAACCGTCCAACGTGCTACCATAGATGGTCAGGCTTGTGGCCGAGTAGAGACCATAGTTGGTGGTACCACCGCGCCCGGCGAGCAGGCTGCCAATCACGACCGTCCCGCTACCGCCGTTGGACATGCCGTAGTTGCTGGTGGCACCCTCGCCGATGGCGGTCACGTTCTCGAGCGTCACGGTACCGGGCCAGCAGTCGATACCCAGCGCGTTGGTGCTGCCGACGGTGGTGGCGCTGTGCCCGACGAAGGTGCCGCCGCGGATCACGCTCGTCGGAATGGGCAGGCTGCCGTCACGCGCGAGGTGTAGGCCGCGGCTGTAGATGCTGCCATTCTCGCCCCGCGCGTTCACATTGTCGGCCATGAGTGCGGCGCCGTTGTAACCCTCGATTCCCGCGGCGTTGGCGCCGCCGCTCCCAGTGTACGATCCGCCGCGCAGTGCGGCGAACGTATTCGCGTCGGTCGCGCTCAGGCCGTAGGTGCTGGTGCTGGCATTTTCGCCCAGCGCGGTCACGTCTTGCGCCTCCAGCTTGCCAGCGCTTGTCACGCGGATGCCGTACGCGTTGTCACCGCCGCGCCCAGTATATGCGCCGCCATGCAGTGTGGCCGTGACCGTGTTGGATGACAGCCGCAGGCCGTAGTTGCTGACCGTGGCGTTTTCCGCCAGCACGCTCGTGCCTTCCGCGGTCAGTATGGCGTTGCTGCGGCCCTCGAGCCCGATGGCCGTTGGACCGGACTGTCCGGCATACGATCCTCCGCGTATCAGAACGCGGGTGCCGGAGTCCGAGTAGAACAGGCCGTAGCTCGTTGTGCTGCCCTCCTGGCCCAGCGCGGTCACACCGTCCGCCACCAGCAAGCTGGCGATCTCGATGCGAATGCCGTACACATACGAGCCGCCAGCAGCGGTGTATGATCCCCCGTGCAGCGTGCTCGTGGAGGTGCTGGTTGTGCGCAGGCCGTAGGTGTTGGTGCCGCTGATGCCTGCTATAGTTGCGTCCACCAGGGTCAATACGGCGTGGTTGTTGTTGTCGAGGCCAATGCAATAGTTGCCGCCCTGCGCCGTATACGAGCCGCCGTACAAGGTCATGGCCGCCTCGGTGCTCGGCGCGCCGATGTTTGACACGGCGAACGTGTTGGTGGTTCCATCCGTAGCCAGCGCCGTGACGTCCCAGGCCACCAGCGTCGATCCGCTGTCGTTGGTGATGGCGCGCACATACGTGCCACCCCGGGCAGTGAACGTCCCGCCGCGCAATGTAGTCTGAGAGGATGACTTGTTGATGAGCGCCCGGGTGGAATAGGCTCCCTCCGCCAAAGCGGTGACGTCTTCGGTGTCCAGCAGCCCGCCCTGGTTGTAAATGGCGATGGTATCGTGGAGCGTGGTGGCTGCCCCGCTGCCACCCAGGGCGATGTAAGACCCGCCGCGCAGAGTCAGCCCGCCGAGGTTAACCAGCGCGTAGTAGCCTAGATCGCTGTCGCTACTTCCTCCCGCCCACGCGATCACGTTGGCGACCAGCGTCCGAGTGACCGCAGCGCTGGCGCGCAGGGCAGCCGCGTGGCGATCGCCGCTCGCCCCAGTTCCGGTTGCGCCGTTTCCAACGGTCAGATCGCGCAGGCTGGTATAGGATGCCAGGATGACGGTTGCCTGCGAGGGAGGCACTGCGGCGGTCGTTAGTGAACTGGTGATAACCGTAGCGTCCTGGCCGGCGCCCTGAAGATGCACATAGGGCTTCATGGTGACCGTCTCGCTATATACTCCCGGCGCCACCCACACCAGGTAAGGATTCGTCTCGCTGGCTGTGGTGATGCTGTTAATCGCTGCCTGTACGGTCGTGAAGTCCCCGCCATTCTTGGCGACGACGACGACATTCTGATAGGACGCCGTATTGTCTGTAGCCGGTGCCCAGGTCGAGCCGTTGTACTTGAGCACTTGCCCATCCGTCGGCGCGGTGTTGGATATACTCCGACCCTGCAAGCGCGTCACCGTCGTGCTGCCTTGCGTGCCGGTCACGTCGCCTACTAGCGCGCCGCTCAAGCTCGTCGCGGTCAGCGCCGTC